>CAZKKN010000004.1:0-66694 GCA_964553375.1 uncultured Eggerthellaceae bacterium
CATCTTCTTGACCGAAGGACGTACCTTCATAATTGCTTCCTTTCGGTTTGTACAATTCCTGTCTATCTATCACGGCCAGCCGCTGCCGATGATTTTCTACCGTTGAAGGGCGCAAACGCCCCCACCCAGGCAAGGGTGCGGTGCAAAGCGGTGCTACTTGAAGCGGTAGGTGATGCGGCCTCGGTTGAGGTCGTAGACCGAAAGCTCCACGGTCACTTTATCGCCCGGCAATATCTTTATGTAGTGCATGCGCATCTTGCCGGAGATGTGGGCTAAGATCACGTGTCCGTTCTCGAGTTCAACGCGGAACATCGCGTTGGGCAGGGCTTCCAGCACCGTGCCTTCGAGTTCGATTACATCTTGCTTCGCCAAACGGAGCTCCTTTAACAAATAGCCATTAAGCAGCAACTGTACATGCTAGCAAAAAATCGGGTATTTTTTTGAAGATTTCGGTGAGCGCACAAAGCCTACAAACCGTCCTCATGCGCTTTTTGCGCGACGGCCCGTTTTGCCTGCATGCCAGGCGTGCGACTCGAAGATCGCGCAACCCTCGTTTTACCAGGTTGGGGCTGGCAAAGCCGGGATTGCCAGGTATTGTTTGGACGGCCGCCTTGTCGGCCGAAGAATCATTATAGCACAGAGGCGTTGATGGCTATAGAACGAAGCGTAGGCGAACCCCTGACGCCCGAGCCTTCCGGGCTACGAGCAAAGCTCCCAGAAGGCGATGGCCCCGCACGCAGCCACATTCAAGGAATCAACCCCATGGGCCATGGGTATCTCCACCACGAAATCGCAGGCATCGATGGTGGAATCCCGCAGCCCCTCCCCTTCGGTCCCTAATGCTAAAGCGAGACGCTCTGCCGCTTTGAGCTGCGGGTCACGCAAGGAAAGGGAGTGGGAGCGAAGGGCTAGGGCCGCTGTTTTGAATCCCGCTTCCCGAAGCAAAGGCACGAAATCGGATTCCGCAAGGCGGGCCCAAGGGACTTGGAATACCGCACCCATGGACACCCGGGCACAGCGCCGGTAGTAGGGGTCATGGCACCTGGGGCTTAGAAGCACCCCGTCAACGCCTAAAGCCGCTGCGGAGCGGAAAAGCGCCCCCATGTTCGCATAGTTGGTGACGTCCTCCAGAACAGCTACCCGCCGGGCCCCTTCAAGCACCGCTTTGGGTTCAAGGGGCTCCGGGCGCTCAAAGCAAGCCAAAGCTCCGCGCACCACCTCATATCCGGTGATGGCGGTGAACTCCTCGGGCGTGGTGCGGATGATCGGAACGGCGGGATAGAGCCCCTCGATGCGCTCGATAAGCGGCCTGTCATGGGCAAGCCAGCGATCATCCCCAAGAACCGCGAGGGGTTTCAGCGACGCGTCCAGCGCTCGGGAGATCACCTTGGCCGACTCGCCGATGAAGAATCCTTGGGGGTTATCCCGGCGAAACCCTTCGCCTCGGCGCAGCTGGCCGTCGGTCATCCCCGAGAAAACGCGCAGGATACGTGCGGAAACAGCGCTTGGATCCACAAACCCCATGATGGCCTAGAGGCGCAGCAGGATGACAGCCAAGGCCACGACGAAGATGACGATGATGGCGATTACCAAGCCGATGGCCACTTTGGCCTTGCGGGCATTGGCCTTGCTTTGGGCCAGAAGGCCTTCAAGCTCGCGATAATCCTCCTCCATGGCCTTCAGCTCCGCGTCGTCCTCTTCCACGGTCCGCTGCAGCTTGGCGGTCTCATCCGGATACTGATAGACGGCGTCGCAGTACTGGCGGCGCTTGCGCGCCACCGAGATGTCCTCGCCCAAATCGGCGATGCGCTCTTTCAAGTCGGCCTCATGCTGCTCCAAATCCTGGATGGAGCGCTCCAAGGGGCCTTCGGTTTGCTGGATCTGATCGGCCGCATCGTCATAGATGCGCTGGACCTCCTTGAGGATATCCGCTGCCTGGGCGCTGATGTCCTTCGCCTTCTCATAGGCTTCATGGATCTGATCCACCTTGGCCTGCAACATGGTGGCATCGCCACCGGTGCCGGCCCGGCGCAACTCGGTCTCGGCGGCATTGAGTTCGGATTTACGGCTGCGCTCGTCGTTTTTGGCCTGCTCCACGCTAGCCTTGGCGCGACCCAGCTCCGTTTCCAGGGGCTGCATCTGCTGATTGTGGTATTCCTGAAGCTCGGCGAGCTCCGCTTCGGTATCTTCGATCTCCTGGGCTATGGCCGCAAGCTCAGCCTTATCCTCCTCGCGGATCTCCGTGGCCTCGCGGATGATCTTATCCTGCTGGGCCACCAGTGACTCATAGTCATTCAGGATGCTCTGACGATCAGCCAGCTCCTCACGGTCAAGGCGCAACTGAGTACGGAATTCCTCTAACTCCCGCTCCCGAGCCTTGAGCTCACGACTCTGACCGATGGAGCTGCGCAAAGCGGCGAAGCTGTGGGACACATCGTTGTAGTCGCCGGGCTCGGCCTCTGATTTGATGGGCTGCGTTGCATCCGAGCGCACGGCAGGGCGCGGGTCGGCTATCGGGACAGCCGGGATGGAGGTGGCACCGGGGTGCTCCGGGTTCCTTTCGGTTGGGGGAAGGGCCGCCTCTTCGGAAAAGCCATCGATATCCTGGAAATCCGGTTCGGCGGGAAGGCCTGCCTTCACGTGGCTGGTATCGCGGGCGAAAGCGCCTTTAGGCGGTTCGGCGAAAGGGTCTTTGACCTCTTCGGTTTCTTCTTCTATGCCTAATTCCGCAAAACCCAGGCCACCGGTTTTATCGGGGCCGAAAGGGATGTTGAACTCGCGCAACGCCATGGATGGAGCCTTGTCTCTCAAAGATATCTCGGAGTGAGTATAGCACTCCCCCTTTCCCATGAAGCCATCTCCACATACTTCATGCCAAGGTTGAAACGATGCGGCCGAGAAACCTGCGATGCAACGAAACCGCGCCTTAACCGGCAAGCGCTTGGCAGATGAGCGCCCGAGCGCCCTCCAAGGTGTAGGGCTCATCACCGGGCGCAGGGAATCGCGTTACGGTGAGCTGGGAAGGATCGGTGGCACAGGGCTGATCAACGAAGACGAAATCCAAGGTCACATCTTCAAATCCCTGGCGAAGGAGCCCATAAGCATAGCAAGCGGCCTGCAAACCGTAAGCCTCCCGCCGCGCCTCATCGCTTTGCAGATGGCAGCCGGTCTTGTAGTCCACCACATAGGCCGCGCCACGCCCCAGCTCATCGTAGGCCAGAAGATCGATGAAGCCCTGCAGGATCAAAGGCGCACGTCCCGTTGCCGCATCGGCCTTTTGCAGCTCTACCCAAAACGGCTGCTCAGCGCATAGATTGCGATGCTGTGCGGCAAAGGAGGCGGGCTCGCTGGCAAGCCAACGCTCAAGGAGCACGGGAAGCTCTTGGGCTTGACGCTGACTCAACCCGAAAAGCCGCGCCATTGCATCGATGCGCTCCTCGGGCGGCATGGCCAAAGCCTCACCGGGCTGCCAGCGATCAGCCGACCACTGGCAAAGCCCATGGAAGGCCGTACCGCGCTCGGTGGCGGATGCTTCCGGGGCATCCTCCCCATCCAGCGGCAAGAACACGCCTGGCATCCCTTGGACTTGATGCTCCTCGGCCAATGAAGGACCTTCACCGGAGGCCGTCGAGGGCTCCCCTCCCGCCGCCGCGATCACCGATGAAGCCGAGAGGATCCCTTGGCTCCATTGGGTCTTTCCCGCTTGAAGCCCGCTGCTGCTCACAGGAGCCCAAGCGGGCAGGGTGAAAGGCGTTGAGGCGGCCTGCTCGAAAGCGCTTCCCTCCGGGGCCTCCCCTTCTTCTGTCGGCGGGAAGACCTGCAGGCGCACTTGCCAATCCAGGGAATGCTCCGGGGCCGCAGGATAATCCGTATGGATGTTCACAACCTGCTGCAACAACTCCTGGGGATCGGCGAAAACGGCGGCTCCTTCCTCCCCCAATAGCAGCGTGGCGATGGCGGAAACGGTACCGGGCCGACCATCTTGGCGCTCCTTAGGGTTCTTGCCGGTCTTGCGCAGAGCCACGAAAAGCGCCTCTTTGGAGCGGGTGAAGGCCACATAGAGCTTGCGCTGATGCTCTTCCAGCTCGCCGAAATAATTCAGCTGATCCAAAGCCGTGAGGAACCGGGCCGCGCTTGCCGGAGCCCGAAGCGCCGCCTCGTCACGCTCCATCGAATCCAGGTCATCCTGCACGTCGCTGAAGTCCTTGGCGGCGCTGTTCACAAGGCCCGAACCCGAAAGCCCCTCAACGCTTGCCCCAGGCAGAAGCGCAACGAAACGCTGAGCTCCTATCGAAGCGCTATGGAGCTTCGAGTGATTCCGGAACGAGAACTCCGCTTCAGATATGGCCACGATGGGCAACGATAGCCCCTTGGAGGCATGGATCGTCATGATGCGCACGAAATCGGAGCCGCCGGCGGAAAGCACTCCCGGCGCCTCCTTAGCCGTTTGCAGACGCGCCTGATAGCGCCGCGCCAGGCTCAAGGGACCGCAGATGCCATCGCACTCCAAAGCCTGCACTATGCGCAGGGCCTTGAAGGCATCGGCAGCCTGAGCCTCATCCTCTGAAGTGAGCCGCGTTAGCCAACCGGATTCCACCAGAACATCTTTAACCAGCTCAGACATGGGTTTTGCCCCCACTGACCCCGCAGCGCGGCCCAACACGCCCAAAGCCGAAGTCAGAAGCGCCGAGGGCTTTGGACCCGAGCCATCCCCGAAGCTGAGCTCAGCTTCCCTCACGCCGCGCGCCACAAGTCCGAAGGCATCGCCCAAGCGTGCCCTCCTCCCTCCATCCAGGGAGGTCAACATGAGAAGATCCTGAGCTTCCAGGACGAAAAGATCGCTGGTGAGAACGCTGATCAATGCTTGGGTGTCTCTCATATCCGCCAAGGCGAAGAGCAGTGCGCCGATCAGCTGGGCCTGGGGGCTTTGCCTGAAAACGGTGCCGCCGGTGATGGCGCAGGGAAGCCCCGCCTCCTGAAGCGCTTGAGCATAGACCTGCGCTTGGGTCATGGTCCCCAAAAGCACCGCCATGTTCCCGGGGCGATGCCCCTTAGCCACAAGCGCCTTGAAATCCTGGGCGATGCTGCGCGCTGCCTGCCAAGACGCCTCCCGAGCGCCCTTGGCGCCGAAGACCGAGACGTTCACCCGGCGCGGCTCGGAGGCGTACGCATTTGGCTGCGCCCCCCTGTAGCCGCCATCCAAAGCCGCACGCTCCTCGTCGCGGCCGTGAAGCAGGTCCAGGTAATCCTCGCCGAACACCTGGGAGAACACCCCTTTGGAAAACGCCAGGATGTCCCCATGGCTGCGGAAGTTATGACCCAGCTCGATGCGACAACCCCCCGGTGCGCTTTGCACGCTGCGCACATGATCCTTGAATACCGAGAGGTCCGCATTGCGGAAGCGATAGATGCTTTGCTGGGCGTCACCCACGACGCAAAGCTTAGGGCTGGGGCCTCCCGGCCCTCCTCCGGCGATGAGGTTGATCATATCCACCTGCATCTGGTTGGTGTCTTGGAATTCATCCACCATGACCAGCTTGAATCGCTCCCCGTAGCGCTGAGCCAAAGCCTCGTTGGCGGGATCGGTCAGGCTCTTGGCCACCAGCGCGAGCAGGTCGCCGTTGTCGAGCACCCCTGCTTGCTGCTTCGCCCGCCCATAGGCCTCAAGCACCGCAGGCAACAGGGCCAGCAACATCGACAGATACTCGTTTCCGCAGGCCAAAAGGATGTTAAGCGCATGCTCAGCCAAGGCCTCCTTGGGGTTCTCCCCGCTGGATGCCAAAGGCTGCTTCGCCTGCTTAAGGCTGCCCGAGAGCTTTGGGAAGCTATCGGCAAGCGCCAGGACCTCCCGGGGGGTGCGGCCGCGCAACCAGTCATCGCGCTGAGGGCTGGGGGCTGCAATCAGGGGGTCCTGGTCGTCCGCGAGGGCGAAAACCCGCACCAAGGCGTCGCGTGCCTTATCCACGTACTTCTGCGCTGTAACGCCGAGGGCCTTCGTTGAGGCATCTTCCTCGAAAGCGCCAAGGACCTCCTGGGTTACAGCCGCCAGGGCCCGCAACTCCTCGTAGGCATTGACCTTCGGGGGGAGTTGGAAGAGCTCTTGGGGCGCAAGGGGGCTTTCCGCCGCAGCATCCAGAAGCTGCCGCAACATGGCCACCACTTCATCCCGACGGTATTCGGCCAAAAGCCCATCGGCGGCCTGGCGCTCCGCTGGCCCCTTGCCATCTTCGAGCACCTCTTCCACAGCGCCATTGGCCAGCTTCTCATATTGCTCATCGGCCAAAACGGCGAAGAACGGATCGATTCCCAAGGTGAAGGCGTTTTCCCTCAGGATGCGCGCGCCCATGCCATGGATGGTGCTGATCCACGCGCCGTCCACCTTGAGCGCTTGGAGTCCCAAGCCGTTCTCGGCAGTGGCCGCCTCTTCCAAGGCCGCCTTGATGCGCGATTTCAGCTCCCCGGCCGCCTTGTTCGTATAGGTGATGGCCAGGATCTCGTCGATGTCGGAAACCCCGGAGAGCTCCGGGTGCTCCAAAGCGTAGACGATGCGCCGGGTGAGCGTGTCGGTCTTGCCGCTACCCGCACCGGCCACCACGACAGAGGGAACGCCGAAGGTCCCTTCGATGCAGCGTCTCTGATCAGGAGTGGGCGCCATGTTCCCCCCTCCTTGGGCACTGCAATACGGGGCAGAAGTCGCAAACCCCCGGACAGAGCGGCGAAGGCTCCACAACTCCAGCCATTATAGCCTGGGTGACTCGCTCCACCTCTTCTGCCACGAAGCGGTTCAAGGACTCGAAAGTCACGCCATCTTGCTGGGGCAACCCGCAGTCTTTCCCATACATCAGATGGGGCAGTTCCCGAGGGCCCAGAACCATGCGGTCGAAGGCCCCGCAAACCTTATTCCCTTTGTTGTACGAGACATAGAGCGCCCCGACCACCTGCTTCACCGGTATGAGATCGCACCCCTCGGATGCTTTCTGCGCGCCTATGAAACCCCTTGACCCCTCCAGCTCTCCCGAGCGAAACGAGATGCCGCCTGCCTGGGCGAGGATCTGGCCGTAAAGAAGCGTTTGCACCTTACCCCAAGGATTCACCTGTCCCTCAGCGCACGGCTTGTAGCGTCCATCAAGCGACCCTTTATAGTCTATGATCACGGCATTGCCGGCCTCATCCACATCGATGCGGTCTATCACTCCGGACAGCTCGCAACCTGCAAAGGCCACGCCCTCTATGCGGCACTCGAAGGCCACGGGGCGAAAGCCCGGAAGGAAATCGACCTCGAAGGAAAGCCACTGACGTACCCGACGGCGAAGGTCGTCCACCTCACGCTCCTCCAGGGTGGAAGGGCGCAAAGCCAGCCGGGATAAACGCGGACGTCCCTGCTCATCTATGCGATACTGATCTTGAAGCACCTCGGAGAAAACGCCCCCCTCACCCGTTTCCCCGAACATGAGCGCCTCAGCTTGCGCCAAGCATCCCCGGTCAACCTTACGACCGAAACGGCTATAGAAAACCTGGAACACCTCATGGAGGAACGACCCTACCTCCCGCGGACCCACTTCCTCATCGGGGCATTCAGCACCCAGGCGGTTGGTGACGAACCACTTGTAGGGGCAATCGATATAGGTCTGTATCTGAGAGGCGGAAAGACGCGGAAGCTCGGGGAAATGCTGATGGCTGGTGTGGGGAGCCACAGAAAAGCCCGCGCCCACCCTACCGAGCCGGGGGGCGGGCTCCAAAGCCATCAGCTGGCGCTCTTCTGCCCAAGTGGGCTGAAGGTCTGCCAGCAGGTCCTCTTCGCCCCTCTCATAGCGATGACCCAGCAACTCCTCGGCGAAACCATAGCGGGCCTCATCGGCCGTGGCGGGGAAATCGCGGGTCGGGTCGCGGTATGCCGCCGTGAATTCCTCCAGCATGGCGCAAGGATAGCTTGGAGCGCCATCCGCATCGTTGAGCCGCCGCTCCAGCACCACCAGCTCGCGCCCAAGGGAGAGGAGGGCCCGGAACTGCCGCCGGGCCCTTTCAAGGGCCCCTTCACGCGGCCCGGCCCCAAGCTTCTCCAAAAGCGCCCCCGCAGCAGAAGGCGCATCCTTCAGAGGAAACGATGCCGTATCCAAATCCACCAGGATGACCGCAGCCGCCGAGCCCTCCGGAAGCCGTGCCGCCTGGGCCCGATCCATAATGCGCACCGTTGCCGCATATCCTGCCTGGCCCTGATGGGGATCCCCATTGGCAGCTACAGGTTGAACGGAGAGGCGGACACCCTCCATGAGCCTTCGGATCAAAGCGGGTTCGCCCACCCCGAATCCCTTAACGGCTTGGAGCACCTCCGTTAAAGCGTAATAGGCTTGGATCTGCTCGGCGCAGTATGCGGCGCTGAAGCCCTGGGACCTCAAACCTGAAAGGCGCTGTTCCAAGAGGGGGGATTCCGCTTTCATCCCCGAAGCCAGCGCCACAAGCTCGCTCAATGGGCCTTCCGGCTGCGCTGTCAGGATATCCTCCAAAGCCGAAGCGCAGTCTTTCAGCCTATCGCCGCGCACCGCTGCATCCCAAAGCCACACGCTGCTTTTGGGTAGACCCACCACCGCGCTATGGAGCGCATCGCTTATAGCATCGCGCTCCCAGGGATCCTCGCCTTCCAGCACCGAGGCAACCGCTAAAAACGCCTGGCCCAGGTCGCTTTGGCCGAAGGCAACGGTGCCAGCAGCGCTGCAGGATATGCCCGGTTGTGCCAAAGCGGGCGCCAGTTTGCCGAAAAGGCCCAGCGGATCCTGGGAGACGATTATCACCGAACCCGGCTGCTCCCTTATGCCCATATCCTTCAGGATGTCCAAGATCAGGGCCCCTTGGGCATAGCCCCCTGCCGGAAAGGCCATGCGCGCTTCCCTGTCTTCCAGGCGCTTCAGAGGCAGTTGCTCCTGGGTTTCAGGACCCTGCAGCTCCACCGCAGGGCAGCGCTGGAAAAACGAATCCTGCTGGGCGCTTAAGGGCTCATCCCCCTCGAAACGCACCACAGGGCGCTTGGAGAAGACCTCCTCTTGGCGGGCGGCCAAATACCCTAAAGCCCGACCCCTCAGAATCACTCCGAAGCGCTCCGCTTGGTCTGCGAGCCGGCCAACGAGACCCAAGAACTCACGCTCCGGAGCGGTAAGCGCAGCAAGCGCTGGCGGCTCGTCAAGGTGAGGGGCATCCAGATACGCCAGTGCTTCATCGAAGCCCGCACAGCCCAAGCCCGCCTCAGCGCACTCCACCAAGGAGCGGCCCAGGCCTGCAGAGGGCTTCAAATGGACGAACCGATGGGATCGCAACACGAGCTCCGCTAAAACCAGCTCATCGGTTCGCGAGGCCAAAGCCAAGCCATTGCCGTTCTGCTCCCAAAGCGCCTCGATCCACGACCAGAAGCTTTGGGCTACCACTGAAAAAGCCCCGCCGGGAGCGGCGAGGGCCGAAGCTGCATTGCGATTTCTCGCGTGGCTATAGCTTTGGGTGAGGACGAGCTGGGCTCTGCGCCCTGCAGCCGCCTGTTGTTCAGCGCCTTCGGGCAAAGCTTAGATACCCAGTGCTTTTTTCAACAGCGAGACACGCCGACGCGAAACGGGGATCTTGTCCTCCACGCCATTGAGCGTAAGGAGCAGAGTGCCTCCGGAGACCGACTCCACTTCCTCCACCATGGACAGATTCACCAGATAACCGCGATGCACCCGGAAAAAGCCATGGCCATCCAGGCGTTTTTCCAGCTGAGCGAGACTCACCGTGGAGAAATAACGATCGGTATCGGTCTGCAGATAGGCGTAGTCGTCGCGCGCCATGACGAAACGGATCTTATCGATGGCGATGAGTATCTTCTTGCCGCCCTTCTCCACGGAGATGCGCTCGGATTTCTGAGCCTGCACATGGAGGGCGACATTCTCACGCACCCGGGCAATGGCCTGGGCCAAACGCTCGGTTTCCACAGGTTTCACCAGATAATCGATGGCATTCACCTTAAAGGCGTCCAGGGCGAACTCGCTGTAGGCGGTGACGAACACCACAGCCGGCGGGAACTTCAAACGCTGCAGGCCATCGGCCAGTTTGATACCGGTTGCTTCGGGCATATTGACATCGAGGAACATGACATCGCAGGGATATTCCTTGAGTTTCTCTATGGCTTCGCGAACACTGGCGGCTTCGGCCACGACTTCCGTCTGGCCGAGCTCATCGAGCAGATACCGCAGCTCCGACCGGGCCGGCGCCTCGTCATCTACAATAATCGCTTTGAGCACGACGTGTTCCTCCTCTGTAATGGACTGGTACCGACATACTTTACCATATCGGCCCAAGATAAACCGCTTACCAACGAATATAATGCCGTTTATCAATTTTTTGCCTGCTCCCGCCAAAAGAACATGAAAATCCATCGGCTTTGGAGCTGCTGAAGCCCGTCAATCTCCATAAGTTTTCCAAGGCTTCGGAATCGCTGGCCGGATGCCACCGCTTGACCTTTAGAAGCCCGCTTCCATGAGCTCGCCGATGGCGCGGGCGTAGATGATGAACGACTGCTTGAGCGAGGCCTCGTCTATGCCCTCGTCGGCGCAATGCAAGCCCCCGACCCAAGAGGGCGCCTGAATCCACGGCTTCTCGGGGCCGAAGCATACGCCCCGGGTGAAACAGCGCGCATACGTGCCGCCCTTTGAGGTGCAGGGCGCAGCCTTCTCGCCGGTCACAGCATCATAGGCCCTCAAAAGCGCCTGAACAGGCGCCGAATGGGGATCCATCAGGAACGGATCCTTATTGTGCTCAACCGTGAAGCTGCCACCCGCTTTCGCGGCTGAACCTTGAAGGATCGCCTCTATCTCGCCTGCGGTCACGCTAGTGGGATAGCGTATGTCCACGGTCTGGCGAATCGCCCCACCTTCCAGCGCGATGACGGTACCGCTGATCGTAAGCGCTCCCAGATGCCCGTCTTCCCGTGCCAGGTCCAGGCTGGAGCCATCCCAGCACCGATGAAGGCGCTGGAGCACTTCCAGGAACCCCTGTTCCCGAGGGCTCGCCACGTTCTGCCGGGCCAGGTAATCCACGAGGATCCCGATAGCATTTCGCCCTTGCTCGGGAAGCGACGCATGGGCAGCGCGCCCTGAAGCGCACACTTCCAGCCGCCCCTCGCTTAAGGCGCGCACCTCAATGCCCTCTTCCGGGAAAAGCCCCTCGGCCCTCACCACGGCTCGCGCGTGGGCCGGCACGGCATTGGCGGCTTCGCCCCCCTCCAGAACCTCGATGGCACCGCCGGTCAACGGAGCGCTGCAAAGGGTTCCATGGAGAATTCCCGCCTCGCCATAGCAAAGGGGGAACTGCCCATCGGGAGTGAAGAGGAAATCGGGGTCTGCGAAACGCTCCCGGTAGTAAGCCACATCGCTCATCGTGTTCTCCTCATTGGAGCCTATGAGCACGCGCACGCTATAAGGGAGCCTTTGACCTCGAGCCTTCCAGAAAGCCGCAGCATGAAGCGCCATGAGCAGCGGCCCTTTGTCATCTGCCACACCGCGACCGAGCAGAAAGCCATCCTTGCGGGTGAGCCTGAAAGGCTCCACCGTCCAACCCGCTCCCGCCGGCACCACATCCACGTGCCCTATGATGCCCAACTGCGCAGACGATGCGCCAGGCAGATCAGCGTAGCCTATATAGCCCTCACAACACACCGTCTCAAGCCCCAAACGCTCGGCGATGGCTAAAGCCCCATCAAGGGCAGCACGAGCCCCTTCGCCGAAGGGCGCATCAGGGCACCCTGCCGCTTCATCGGCCACGCTCTCAATGGCAACGAGAGACGCCAGGTCCTCGAGCATCTCCTCCCAATGGTCATCTGCGTAGGCTTCGATCTCCTCGATGCTCGCCTGATCCATAGCCGCTCCGATCACCGAATGCCCCTAAACCGTAGTGACCACGGTAGTGCCCACGGGGACGTTGTAGTAGATCCACTTGGCATCCTCATCATAAAGGCGCACGCAGCCCTCGGAGACCCGCGCTCCCATGGTGCCATCCTTCAAGGTGCTGGAATGGGGGTAGTACTTCCTGGTATGGAAGAGGTAATTGCCATAGAACTGGGTCCAGTAGTAACAAGAATACCCTTTATCCTCCCCGAAGGAATAGCCATGCATCCCAACGCGGTAGACCCCTTGAACCATAGGCGTATGAGGGGCTCCGGTGCAGCAATCCATAACGTACTTGATGGACCACTGGCCACGGGACCCTTCGAAGACCACGGTGCGCGGATCGTCGATATCCACCATGATGAGATAGCGCGAGGGGCTGCTGTAGGCTTGCGCTTTGAAATAAAGCCTGTTCACTACCGTATCGCTTTGAATCGCCCCATCGTTATCCAGCCGATACCAGGCGCCGTTGAACTGTCGATAGGTATTACGGGCGATACGACCATCCCACTCGGCATAGGCCTTATAGCCCGCATTGCTGTCCAAGCTGTTGGAAGGGTCCACCATGCGCCCGCAGGCCAAGGCACCCGAGGCGTCTATCCAATAGCGCTGCAGGCCGCCTGCGCAAGCGATAGGCGGCCCCACCGCCGTTACCACCCACTGATTGGCGAGCGCCCGTCCCCCACGATAGAGCCGCCAGCTATCGCCTTCGCGGATCCATCCGTCAGCGAGCTGCGCGGATTGGGGCAATGCATACCAGCCCAGGCCCTCAGGCCGCCAACCGAGGGAGACGAGATGGGCATGCTCATCGCCATCGGTGGTGAAGTTGTGGGCACCGCTTCGGGCGTTGGGATTATATTCGCGATAAAGCCCCAGGCGCGGTTCCCCCGCGCTGGGAGAGCGCCAACCCACGCCTTCGAAGATCCATCCCACAGTGACGAGGTGATCGCGCTCCCCTGCATCCAATGTGTAGTGATGATCGCCCGCATGGGGATTGTAGAGCCGATAGACCGGATCACCCGTATCTCGCGGCGCATACCAGCCCACACCTTCATAGTGCCAACCCAAAGATGCCAGATAATCGCGCTCGGCAGCGTCTTCGGTATAGAAATGCTCCCCAGAATAGGGGTTGTACAAGCGGAAGAGCACAACACCATCATCGGCTGGAGCTCCGGCTGCTTGAAGATCGGAAACCGTGGCAGCCCCTAAGGCGCCTTCATCTCCATAGGCAAACAGGGGAAAAGCCAAAACCGCGGTCAGGGCAAGACCCAACAAGGCGACGAAGCTGCGACAGAGGTTCTTGGAAACGGCCATTCTATCCCCCCTTTTCCAGCATTTGAGGAAAAGGGACCCCGCTTTTCAGAGAGATCCCTTTCGATTCCGAATGGTGCCCGAGGTGAGATTCGAACTCACATGTGTCTCCACAACGGTTTTTGAGACCGCCGCGTCTGCCATTCCGCCACTCGGGCGCGGATACAGATTATAACCTATCCGCCCTAACTCTGGGCTGGTTTCTTTCGCGCGCCGAAAACCACCTTGCATCCCTTCGCCGCAAGGATGATGGCCAGGATGAAAAGCACCGCCGCAATGACGAACTGCACCGCCGGAGCGAACGGATCCGCCCCGCCGATGATGGCCATGGCCTTTTGGAACATGGTGAGCGCAAGGGAGGTGAGCGTGACGGCGAGCATGAATATCATGGGAATGTAGAACATCTTGTTGTTGCGTCCGGCATTGCCGAGCCAAGCACAGACCGCCAGAAGCGCCAAGGCTGCCAGAAGCTGATTGGCTGCACCGAAAAGCGGCCAGATCACCGTGTAGCCGGACATGCCGAGACCCACTCCCACAACCACGGTGATGATGGTTGCCAAGTACTTGTTGTTGAGCACCTTGCGCCAACCGGTGAGGTCCTTGGCGCTCTCGCCAACGGGGATCCAAAGCTCCTGGAACATGTAACGGGCCAGGCGCGTCGCCGTATCGAGCGAGGTGAGGCAGAAGGCCGAAACCGCAAGCACCAGCAGCGCATAGGCAAGGTCCCGGGTGCCCTCAAGGCCCGGGATGCAGGCGAGCATCCCCGAGAGGCCATCGGCGAACACCTGGGTAGGCGATGAATAGCCTCCCGCGGCATAAGTGTTCCAAACGAAACCCACCGCACAAAGGGCCAGGATGGCTAAGAGGCACTCGATGAGCATGGAGCCATAGCCGATGGGCTGGGCTTCGGATTCCTTATCCAGCTGCTTGGAGGTGGTGCCCGATGCCACCAAGCTATGGAAGCCCGAGATGGCGCCGCAGGCGATGGTGATGAACAGCGCCGGGAACAGGAAGCCGCCCTGCGCCGCCGGATTCATGATCACATTACCGGAGCCATCATAGAGCTTCTCGCCGGTCACGGCATCGAAGGCCTCGGTATTCGCCACGAAGCCCGTGAATGCGGGAATGCCCAGCTCGTTGGCCTGGCCCATGATGCCCGCGCCAACAACGCCGATGAAGGCCATGAGCAGCATGCCATAGAGCAAGTAGCTTGAGAGATAATCGCGAGGCTGAAGCAGGATCCACACCGGGGCCACAGCGGCAATGAGGATGTAGATCCCCAAAAGGATCATCCAAGTGGTGCGGTCCAGGTTGAGGACATTAGGGAAGTTGATGCCTATCACGATGACAACCACGATGACCGTGATGGCGATGAACACGTTCGCCCAAACGGGGATGCGCCGGCCACGGGTGGCAAGACCCCAGATGATAGCCACTGCGATGAAGAGAACCGATATCAGCGCCACGGTTGAGTTCTGGGAGTTGGTGGCAGCGCTGTTCTGGGGCATCACCATGAAGGTGCTCGCCACGATGGAGGCGAAGGCGGCCACCACCAAAACCAGCGTAAGGTAAGCGAAGATGCAAAACATCTTCTTGGCCGTGTCATCGATGTTCTGTTGCACCACCGTGGCCAAGGTGGCCCCTTTGTGGCGGATGGAGGCGAACAGGGCGCCGAAATCGTGTGTGGCTCCGAAGAAGATGCCGCCGATGAGCACCCAGAGCACCACGGGCACCCAACCGAAGATAGCCGCCTGGATGGGTCCGTTGATGGGGCCGGCTCCCGCAATGGAGCTGAAGTGATGGCCGAGCACCACATAGGGCGGTGCCGGTACGTAGTCCACTCCGTCTTCCAGCTCATGGGCTGGCGTCTCGCGGTTAGGCTGCACGCCCCACTGCCGCGCAAGCCATCCGCCATAGAGCACATAGCCCGCAATGAGGACAACCGTCGATACCAGAACGAGTATCATCGCATTCATCGTTGCATCCCAGCTTTCTTGATCCCCTACCGGCCCAAAGCCTCATTCGCTTTCGCGAGATTCGCCTCAAGAGACCCCTTGATCTCCTTCCCCTGGCCGTTCGTGACCACATTATTGTTCTCCAAGTCAACCACCGCAAGACGCAAATCTGCCCAACCGCGGATTCCCAGAGCGAAGTTTTTGCGAAAGCGCCGTTTTCGGACGTAAGCGGCGCAATCTTCAGAAAGGCGGTCGGCTAGGACAACCAAAGTGAGATAGCTCGTCATGTGATCGGGCTTCGGATCCACCTTCTTCAGAGCCTCACTCACCATGAAGTCCGTGAGCTCCTCCAAAAGCGCGCGGGTTGCCTCTTCAGCCAAGACGAAGAAGATGTATTCGTGGGCATCCACCTCCCATAGCTTGGCTTTCTTGGAGAGCACGAATTTCTCCCCATGGGTGTGGAATTCCGCATAGCCGGGGAAGCTGCGGCCGCCGAAATCGTAGTTGCGGGTCACGTTGTAGTAAACCTCGTGGGCATCGAGCAGGCGCGCCAGCAGGTCGCGTTTATCCATCTTCTCCATCGCACTCCCTAAAAGCAAAGGAGCAGGCGATCGCCCGCTCCTTTACATCTTCGCTATACGGTCTCTAGCCTTAGAGGCTGAAATCCTTCGTGCCGTTGAAGACGGCCATGGCATCTTCAACGGAGTAGTCGGCCAAGGTGATGGAGCTGATGGCCTTGGTGAGACGCACCGCTTCATCGAGAGAGCGCTGATGGATGTTGCGCCCGGTGGCATTGCCGCAGGCGCCACCCACATGAATCTGGTCGTAGAGCTGGCTGAGGAAGGTCTCGGCATCCACCGTGGAGCCGCCAGCACACACGAGACCGGTGCGGCCACTGGCCAAGGAGGCGATCTTCAGGGCCTCAGCAGGGGTGCGCTCGTCTTCGCCTTCAGGCTTGGGCGGATTCACCTTCACGTAGTCTGCGCCAAGGCAAAGGGCCACGCCTGCAGCTCCGGCGATGAGGTCGGGGTCTTTTTCGGCACCTACGGCCTTGCCGCGGGGATAGATCCACAGAACCACCAGCAGGCCCTCGGCATGGGCCTGAGCGATGAGTTCGCCGGCCTCGGCCAGCATGGTGGCCTCATACTCGCTGCCCAGGTAGATGGTATAGCCAAGCCCCACGATGTTCACGCCGGCATCGCGCATGGCCAGCACCGAATCCAAGCTATAGAGCTGCGGGGAATAGGGGTCTTCCTGATCGGTCTTCACCAGATTGGTCTTGGAATTCATCTTGACCAGGTAGTTGATGTCGGGATAATCGGCGGCATACTGGGCGATGAGGCCACGCTGACCTGCCATGACCCCGATGACGCCTTCCTTAGCGATCTTGAAGAGGTGCTCAGGTTCCACATCGGCGATGTCGATGCCATCACCGTAGAAGTCCTTGTTCAGATGCTCCACCTTCTGGTCGCAAGCGAACAGCATGAGACGGCCGCTGTTGCGAGTGGCCTTCATGTAGTTGTCGATGTACGCATCGCGCATCTCAGGCGATACATCTACCGGGACTCTGACCTGATCACGAGTAATGCTAGGCATTTTTCCTCCTTGTAGGATTGTCATAACCCCTTCATTGTAGCGAAAAACAAAGGTTGGCGCATCCTTCGCGCCCCATCAGCGAGAAGCTTTGCGACGCGTACTCCGTTACGCGAGCACAAGCTGGAAGCCGAATGCCTTCCGGCCTTGCAGGTTGGCTAGAAGCCCTGTGATGCTCGGGATTCGCGCGAAAGCTTTGCGACGCGTACTCCGTTACGCGAGCACAAGCTGGAAGCCGAATGCCTTCCGGCCTTGCAGGTTGGCTAGAAGCCCTGTGATGCTCGGGATTCGCGCGAAAGCTTTGCGACGCGTACTCCGTTACGCGAGCACAAGCTTGGAGCGCGAAGATCGAGCATCACAGGACTTCTAGAACCAGTCACGCTGATTTACTACGTAGATTTGCTCGAACTGAGTCTGATTCTTGGAGAGGTAGATGCAGCCTTCCACCAGAGATATAACCGCCACCACCAGAGCCGCAAGGCCGAAAGTGACCGTGCCGCCGATGATCGTCATGGCTAACATGGTGAAAGCTGCCTGATTGCAGCCGAGATAGAACTTATGCAGCCCGAAGATGCCGAAGAAGATGGCCAGAAGCGCGGCGGCCACATGGTCTTTGCTGCGCATGTTCTCCACCGCATAGAGCTGCCGGGCCCGAGCTGAGACCGAACCGAAGCGCGGGCTATGGCCATCGGAGAATCCAGGGACCGCCTCAGCGGCCTCGAGGGTCTCGATCGCATAGAACGGCCCCTGCCAGTAGGGGTCGGTCGCATCAACGTCCGTGGTTTGGGGCTCTTGGTCTTTCATCGCCGCTTAGTCATCCTCATGGAGCGCTTTGTCGAATTCCTCTTTGAACGCCGCGAACATACCTGTGGTCTTACCAAGCTGCTTGCCTGCGGCATAGGCGCCGCTCTCCACCGCCTCGCCGGCTTTCCGAGCAGCCTTCTCCACCACAGGTTTGGCCTTCTGACTGGAATCCTGGACCGCCGCCTTGGCCTTGGCGGCACCCTTCTTCGCCTTGTCAGCCACAACAGCGGTGGCTTTGCCGGCCGCTGCAGCAACGCCGCCTTCGGCTTCCAGGGCGGCGGCTTCATCGGATACCAGGATGGCTCCCGCGCACTGCTCCTCGCCGTTTTCGCCTTCCAAAACAACGAGGTTGGCTCCTATGCCGCGTTTGAACCCTTTGATCATCGCGGCCGGGATGTGGCGGCGACCGAGCACCACGTTGTTGGCAGCGCCGTTCTCGGTGAAGATGCTCTCCACCTCACCGCTTGCCCCGTCGAAGCGCACATCCTCCACGTACCCCAGAAACGTTTCATCCTGAGTCACGATGGGAAGCCCGATCCAGAGCACGCAGGAATCCCAATCCACCCCCAAGCTCTTGATGGCCCCCTTATCCGAGGCATCGGCCTTGTCGCTTAACACCAGCACCCCGTCTTGGAGCTCTAATCCTGAAAGGGCGGCGAAAAGATCCTTACGATGGAACATCAAAGCGGCATCGGGGCGTTTCACCAGGATCCCGATGAGCCTGCGCTCAGAGGGGTGGAACACGAACCGATGGGCCTTGCCCACACGTTTGGCCTTAGGTCCCTTTACCACCTTCATGCCTCGAAGCGCCTTTGTAGAAAAGAGTGTCTTCTCCATCGGATACCCCATTGCCTGCCGTTGGAAAACGAAGAGTGCGCCCGGTCATTGAAACCTGACGCACTCCCTCAACTATGCCGAAACGGAACTATTTTCCATTGCTGACTTCGCTTGCCGACTTGCTCACGGCATCAGCTGCGTCCTCGACCTTCTTACCGGCGCTCTCCACAGCGCTCACCGCAGCCTCGGTGGCCTTCTCGGTGACGGCTTTGCTCTGCTCGGCGTTTTCCATCACCTGGGAGGCGATGCGCTGACGGGCGGCCTCGATCTTATCGCGCAGCTCGTCGGAATCGGCGGTATCGGCCGCCTGACCGGTGGCTTCCTTCACACGGGCGGAAGCCTCGTTCACCAGATTGGTGCCCTTCTCCACCGCATTGTTCACGAAGCTGGTGCCTTGATCCACGGCCGTGCGATAGGCGTCCTGGATGTTGTCGGGCATATTGGCGGTGAAACCCTTGGCCTCATTGGCAAGCGCATTGGCGCGCTCGGTCACCAAAGCCCGTGTCTTATCCCCGCTTTGCGGAGCGAAAAGCAGAGCGATGCCGGCACCCATGATGCCGCCAAGCAGAAAAGACGTGAATTTCGACATGCGAACCTCCTTTTAGATTCTTCCATTGTGCCCCATTATAAAGAACCTGCTCCAAGGAAGCCGGGGCATTGTCCAGCGAGTCCATTCGGTTGACATTTTGTTTCCAACCGTTCAGCAGCCAGACCGGCCCTTGGAGCCCTCCCCTCTATATGTACTGGGAAACCAGCTCATCCAATACGCTTGAAAGGCTCAATCCCGCCGCCTCGATAGCCGCTGGGAAAAGCGAGTTATCCGTCATGCCCGGCGATACGTCAACCTCGAAGCAGCGGGCAGCACCACCGTCCCAGATCATATCGATGCGCCCCAGATCAACCACGCTGTAGGCCCGGTAGACCTCCAAGGCAGCGCGCTCTATCTCGGCCCGGATGGCCTGAGCCTCGGCTGTGTCAGGGGAAAGGGACTCCATGCGCACCGGGCAGTGGAAATCCACCAGCGTGGAATCCATACGCGCCTCGGCATCGAAGAACCCTTGCTTGACCGCGATCTCCACAGGGGGAAGCGCTTGGGCATCCCAGCCCGTCCCCACGATGGCCACCGCCAGCTCCACCCCATCGACCCATTGCTCGATATTCACCGCCTCATCGTAGGAAAGGGCATCCAGGATGGCCTCGCCGAGGTCTTCTTGGCACTCCACCCGGTGAATGCCCAAAGCCGAACCGCCATGGGCCGGCTTGACGCACACCGGATAGCCGCCGGGGATGCGCTCTGCCACCAGGTCAAGGGCGGTAGCGGCACCCATGGATTTGAATGCGTCCTTGGCGATGAACACGCCCGGGGGCCAAGAGGCAACGCCGTCGGTCTCACCGGAGACGTCTCGGTACTTTATGAGCGAGGAATGCAAGGCATCCTTGTTCCAGGAGCGATGGCAGACGCTGGCTGGCGAACCCACGAAGGGAATCTCCAAGAACTCCAACAGGCTTTGGATGGTGCCATCCTCTCCATGCTTGCCATGAAGCGCGTTATAGACTACATCGGGCCGCTCGCTGCGCAGCGTGGGCACAAGCTGCTCGTTGGTGTCCAGCGGCACCGCACGATGCCCGGCTTCCTCCAAAGCCTTGCAGATGTTCTTCCCGCTGTTCAAAGAGAATTCGCGCTCGAAGGAATTGCCTCCCATGAGCACTGCAACCTTGGCCATCTATCGCTCCTCACCTTGAGTCGGGGCGCAAACCCCGCTCCGTCAGTCTTCCTTGATCGCTCCTGCGGCTATGAACGCCCGGCTGAGCTCCAGTTTGTCCTCGATGACTTCTGCCAGGCGCTTGATCGCCTCTTCGATGTTCTCGGGGCTCTCATAGCTGAAGTTGATGCGCATGCAGTTGCGCCCCTGCTTCCCATCGGGAAAGCATCCGTCCCCCGGCACATAGGTCACCCCATGCTCCAGGGCCTCAGCCAGCATGGAACCCGTATCGATATAGGAGGGCAGCGTGACCCACACGAAGAATCCCCCTTCGGGATGGGTCCATTTCGCCTCGGGCGGGAAGTATTCATCCAGCGCCTTCAGCATGGCGCGGCGGCGCTTGTCATAGGTCTTGATGAACTTCTGCAGGGTATGCTGCCAGGGCGTGTCAGTGAAGTAGTGACCTGCCATAACCTGATCGAACATGCTGCCGCAGAGGTCGGTTCCCTGCTTCATCAGATTGATCTTGCTTATCACGCCCGGAGGTGCGGCGATCCAGCCCACCCGCAGGCCCGGGGCGAACATCTTGGAGATGGTCCCCAGGTAGATCACGTCCTCATCCAAGGCCCGCAGCGGAAGGCAGTGGCCCCCCTCATAGCGGAGTCGCCCGTAAGGGTCGTCTTCCACGACGATGAAATCGTATTCCCGCGAGAGCTCCAACAGCCGTTTGCGCCTCTCGGGAGTCATGGTGACGCCGCCGGGGTTTTGGAAGTTAGGGATGGTATAGAGGAACTTCAGGCGCGGGTTGCCCTTGCCGATGCGCTGAAGCTCCTCTTCGAGGAGGTCCATGCGCATGCCATCGTCATCGAAGGGGATTGCACGGATGTCTGGCTCATAGGCCGAAAACGCCTGGAGGGCCCCGAGGTAGGTCGGGCCTTCGGTGATGCAGATATCCCCCGGCTCCAAGAACGTCTTGCCCAGTAGGTCCAAGGCCTCTTGGGCACCGGTGGTTATGATGATGTTCTCGGCATTGTGACGGATTCCGATATCGCGCATGATGTCGCAGAACACCTGGGCCGTCTCCGGCACGCCATTGGTGCCTCCGTACTGAAGGGTGACCGCTTGGTCTTCCAAGGCCGCCTTGGCCGCTTTGCGCACGGCGCTTTTAGGCAGCAGGGAGACATCGGGCATCCCACCCGCCAGGGATATGACATCGGAGCGTTGAGCTGCGGAGAACAGGTTTCGCACCGCCGAGGGACGCATCTTCCTGACCCGTGATGCCACCTTCTCCGGAGCGGTTTCGAATTTGATGTGCGCGTCTTTCATAGGTTACAGGTTAGCACAGCATCGTTGAGAAGTTTTACGGCTCTATTAAATGCCCGCAAGGCCGACAGATCATCGCGGAAGCTCACCTGCACCTGAGCGCGGCCCGCCCCCTCGTCAAGCCACTGGGTGATACCCACGAAGGTCCTGTCGTTTTGGGTCTCCTCACGCACCTGAAGGGCGATGACCACATGTTCCAACAGGTGAGGAAGCGAAGTGTCCGCCATAACCGCGCCCAATACGGGACCTTGATCGTTCACGCAGGTGTGGCCGGGAAGCTCCGGGAGGGACGCTTTCAAGCGAGCCGCCAAAGCAGGTGAACTGTAGCGCTGCGCCGGGTCGGGCACCACCACCGTGCAAACGAGGCGCCCCGTTTGCACCGTGAGGGATTCGACCCTTAAAGGCCCACTCTCAGCATTCACAGCACTCAGGCCCTGTCGTTGACGGAGTCGAAGAGGTCCTTACCACGGGATGCACCCGAATCGTCCTGGGGCTCTGCGCTGGAATCGCGGGAAGGCTCCGTCGGCTGCGCTGAGGCAGAGGGGTCATCGCCGTTAGAAGAACCGTTTGACCCCCCGCTTAGGCCATTGGAAGCACTCGGGCTGGCAGCGCTCCCAGAGCCGCTTGCCGCCGGTTCGCCTTGGTCGTCTTGGGAGGCCTGAACGTGATCACCATAGAAGGGCGCCCGACACAAAACGATCACCCCTTCCCCTTCCGGCAGATGGATGGCCTTGCCAGCGCTTAAGTCGGCGAAATCCATGAACAGCTTCAGCAGATCCTCTTGGGCCGTACCCCAACGGCTGTAGCCCTCCCCATCGGTGAGGATGAGCACCTGGCGGTCGTCTTTGAAGGTATAGTGACCGCTGCCGTCCAGGTTGCCCAAGGAGTAAGTGATGGATTTGCTCTCCTCGTCGATGGTGTAGCTGTAGGCCGTATCGGAGGTGAAGCGTATCTGATCGGCGGTGATCGTTATGGGCACGTCGGTGCCGATGACATACCAGACTCCCTGCAAGTCCTCGCTGTCATCGAAGCGATACCACCGGTCCCAGACGAAAAGGCTCGTCAAGGTGATGATGGCCGCCATGATGACCACCACGAAGAACCCCACCACATGCCAGGTGCGCAGGCGGAACCGCCGCCGCGGCGCAGGTGGCTCCTGATCCTGAATCTCCCCTTCCCCTTCGAAGGGATCCCCGTGGGCCTCAGGCGCATCGAAATCGCCGTCTCCCTCGTCCAGGCCAACCTCCAAAACCGCGAGCCCATCAGCCGTCAAACCCTCCTCGTCGAGGGCCTGGGTCGTCTCTTGGCCGTCAGGCTCATCTTCCAATTGCGCATCAAAGAACTCTCCGGAGGCAAAAGCGCCCACCGGCGCCAAGGGGCCGGTTTCCTGCTGGGAGAAAGCCACGGTTTGACCGGCGGGCGCAGCGGGCTGACCGAAGGCCTGGGAAGGATGGGGGCCGCCTGCGCTTTGCGGCAGATCCGTGAGCGGGCGCGTCTCACCCAGGGGCTGTATCCTCCCCGTGGGCTGCTCTTCGAAATCCCCTCGTCGGCGTGGGTCCCGTTTCCCTGTCATGGCCTGTTTCCGTTTACGGGGCACCCGATGCTTACCTGGCCAGGTCTTCCTTAGTGATGACCTGGATGCCGCCCATATAGGGCACAAGCACATCCGGCACCTTGATAGAGCCATCCTCCTGCTGGTAGTTCTCGATGATCGCAGCCATGGTGCGGCCCACGGCAAGCCCCGACCCATTCAGGGTATGGACGAGCCGGGTGCCCTTGAACTGCTCGGGATCCTTGTAGCGGATGCCCATGCGACGGGCCTGGAAGTCCACGCAGTTGGAGCAGCTGGAGATCTCCTTATAACCGTCGTAAGAGGGCAGCCAGACCTCCAAGTCATAGGTCTTGGCGGCAGAGAAGCCCAAATCCCCGGTGCAAAGGCAGATGACGCGGTAGGGCAATCCGAGCTCTTGGAGGATATGCTCGGCATCGGCGGTCATGGCCTCCAGCTCATCGAAGCTGTCTTCAGGCTTGCTGAGCTTCACCATCTCCACCTTGTCGAACTGGTGCACGCGGATGAGCCCGCGGGTGTCCCGGCCAGCGCTACCCGCCTCCTCGCGGAAGCACGGGGTGAAGGCGCAGTAATGCTTAGGGAGCTCATCGCCTTCCAGGGTCTCACCCGCATGGAGGTTTGTCAGCTGCACCTCGGCCGTGGGAATGAGGTAGAGGTCTTCCCGGGTCTTGAACATATCCTCTTCGAACTTCGGCAGCTGGCCGGTGCCCGTCATGGTCTCGGTGTTGGCCATGACCGGCAGCCACCATTCCTTGTAGCCCCGGGATGTGTGGGTATCGGCCATGAAGTTGATGAGCGCCCGCTCCAAGCGCGCACCCAGACCGCCCAGAACCACGAAACGGCTGGCTGCAAGCTTCACGCCGCGCTCGAAATCGATGATGCCCAGCTCCGGGCCGAGGTCCCAGTGGGCCTTGGGCTCGAAGCCGAAATCCGGCGGCGTGCCCCAACGGCGCACCTCGGGATTGTCGTTCTCGTCATCTCCCACCGGAGTGGACTGATCGGGCATGTTGGGGGTGCCCAGCAGCAGGTCATGCAATCGGGCATCCACCGCATCGCGCTTCTCGCTTGCCAAGGCCAGCTCATCTTTGATGAGCGCCACGCGGTCTTTGGCCTCTTGAGCGCCAGCCGCATCCCCCTCCTTCATCAAAACGCCGATCTGCTTGGAAAGGGTGTTGCGCTCGGCCTGAAGCGATTCTTCTTGGGTTATAGCAGCGCGGCGCTCGGCATCCAACCGGGCGAACAGCTCGCCATCCCAGAGAGCATGGCGGTTTTCCATGGCCTGAGCGACGGCTTCTTGGTTGTCTCGGACGAATTTGATATCCAACATGGAAGTATCCCCTTCGGTAAAACGATTATCCGTTCAGTATAGGTCAAAACCCGTGCTAGTCCGTGCTAGTATTAGCGCTGGCAATAAGAACGGTCGGGCAGTGGTGCCCAGCAAGGCGGATCTATGGATTTCGGTCAGATCTATCATTTTCTCTTCGAGACTTATGCGGGCATGGGCGTGCTCATAGCCGCATCTCTGGTGCTTTGCATCATCATCGCGGCGGTGCTTGAGATGCGCACCCGCAAGACCTACGTCGATCGCGGTGAGAAGCCCGAAGAGGACCCTTGGTCGCTTTTCGATGACGACGAGGATGAAGACGAAAGCGATGACGAAGAAGCCAGCGAGAAG
The DNA here is from genome assembly GCA_964553375.1 of uncultured Eggerthellaceae bacterium. Classification (GTDB taxonomy): domain Bacteria; phylum Actinomycetota; class Coriobacteriia; order Coriobacteriales; family Eggerthellaceae; genus UBA9715. The sequence goes on from CAZKKN010000004.1 coordinate 24,675, forward strand.
GAAAACTAGGAGCGCCCTATGGCAACCGTGAACGCAGAACCGGAAACCCCCACCCTTTACGAACGTCAGGGAGCCTACATCCCCCGCGTGGCCGCCGTCCATGACCTTTGCGGCTATGGGAAGTGCTCCTTAGGCATAGCCATCCCCGTGCTTTCTGCCGCCGGAGCCGATGTATGCCCCGTGCCTACGGGGATCTTCTCCTCCCATACCGCCTTCCCCGGTTGGTACATGCACGACACCACTGACATCCTGGGGCAATACCTCGATGCCTGGGATGGCATCGGGGTGCGGATCGATGCGGTGTACTCGGGCTTTCTGGGAGCCCCAGAGCAGGTGGACATCATTCGCCGGCTCTACAGCACCTTCCCCGAAGCGCTGCGCGTGGTGGACCCCGTGATGGCCGACCACGGTAAGGTCTATCCCACCTATACCCCCGAGCTTTGCGAGGCCATGAGCGCCTTGGCCGCGGATGCGGATATCCTCACCCCCAACCTGACCGAGGCCGCCATCATCTTGGATCGCCCCTGGACCGGCACGGATATCACCGACGGCGAAGCCTGCGAGATAATAGAGGCACTGCTGGTCAAAGGAGCGAAAAACGTGGTGCTCAAGGGCATCCAGCGAGAGGGCGATGACCAGATCCGCAACTTCGTCGGTGGCGTGGATTGCGATATCTTCCAAGTCCACAACGAGTTCATCCCCTACATGCTCCATGGCACCGGAGACCTGTATTGCTCCTGCCTGCTCGCCGCCATCCTGGCAGGGCGCAGTCTCTATGAGGCGGCGCTTTTCGCAGGGGACCTCACCGCTCAGGCCATCGAGGTATCCACCGCCCAACCGGGCTTCGAGGATCGCGGCGTGAGCTTCGAGCCGCTCATCGGCCGGGTTGCCGCCCTTCTCTAGACCCTGCCGGCATCGCGAAAAGCCAACGACCTCAGAGAAGCATCACGCAGATCACCACGGCAGCAGCCAGGATCGCAACGAAGAACTGAGGGGTGGGCATGGCGAATACCGCCACTCCCACTATGAGCGCGGCTATGCCCACGGCCAGACCCAACACCAAGCTCCAGCGGCTTCCCTGCATGCGCAGGAGCGAGAAGGCCACCGCCGCCAGGACCCAACCGCCAGCTGCAGCCCAGATAAGCGGGTTGGCCAGCATGCGCCCGAAGTTGCGGGTGATGTCCGCATCGGTGAAGAACCAATGGGCCGGGGCATCCCAGCCTATGAGCGAAAGGCTCCCGAACGAGCCGAGCACCATGGCGACGATCACAGCGAAAAGAGCCGTGACCAGGGCAGGAAGGGGCCTTAAGGACACACCGGCGAACAGCGGCACCGCCGGACCGAGCCCAATGGCGCCCAAAACCGGCTCGCCGAAGGCCACATTGCCCTCCGCAAAGCCCTCTCGACCGGTGATATACCACCACAGGCCCGCAGCGATCATGAGGAAAACGCCCACCAGGGGATGCCCTGCAAGCGTTATGGCAAGGCCCAGAAGCTCAAAGGAAGCCACGGTGCCCAAAAACGGCAGCAGCGCCCCCACAGCGGCGAAGACCGCCGCCCCGATCAAGACCACGGGAAGCTGCATGTCCCCAGCCAGATGTCCGATGAAGGAAAGGTTGCTCAAGCCGAGGGCTCCTACGAAGGCGCTTCCTGCGCCGCTCGCCCCATGGCAAGCCAACCGGTAGAGGCTATCGGGGATCTTCTCTATCAGGGGCACGTGAACGCTATAGGTGGGCTCGCCGCGACCGCGCTTGCGCCCATGGGAGTCGAAGCCCTCAGAAGACCTTTTGCGGTCCCCTCTCCCCTTGCGGCCGAAAAGCCCAACGCCCTCATCCCGCTCCTGGCGCCCCCGCGGACGGCGGCGTTCCTCCGAAGCTCCCTCAAAGCCCTCATCGCGGTCCTGCTCATCACGGTCACGCCCATGGTCTCGGCGCCGCTCCTCCCGCGGATGCTCTGCAGCATCGTTGCCACGCTCCCGCCGTTGCCAGGGGAAAAGCCCGAAGGCGGGAGAGGCAGGCTCCTCTTCGGGCTCATCGGGACCATCGGCCGCCTTGCCGCCGTCCAGGGCATCGTTCACCACTAAGGCAAGCTCCTCTTTACCCGCGGAGCCATCGCCCAAGAACTTCTCCATCTCCTCGGAGAAATCCTTCACGTCGCTATAGCGCTCTTCTATATCGGGGTCCAAGGCGAAGAAGATCACATCGTCTATCTGCTCGTCTATCTCAGTCCAGCAAAGGGAGGGCAATACGAGCTCGGCATCCAGGATGGCCCCTTCTGCCTCCTTCAGGCTCTCCGCGAAAAACGGGTTGTCACCGGTGAGCATCTCATAGGTCACAGCGGCTAGGGCCCATTCGTCGGTACGGGCATCCAGACCCTCCCGGCGCATCTGCTCCAAGGGCATATAGCCGATGGTACCCCCGCCGGTAGTGCCCGTTCCCGATGCATCGGCCAAGGTGGCAAGGCCGAAGTCCGTCACCTTGGCCTGCCCCTCGCGGTTTATGAGGATGTTATCGGGCTTGATGTCCAGATGAAGCACGCCGGCTTTATGGGCCACCATAAGCGCCCCGGCCACAGCGTCGAAGACGCCTGTCACCATATCCAAGGTGAGCACATCGGCGTAGTCGGCCAGAAGCTCGGTCAGGGTGATGCCCTCCACGTATTCCATGATGAGATAAGCGGTGCGGTCGCGCACCTCGAAGTCATAGACCGTCACGATGCGCGAATCGGAGAGCTTCGCTGCCGTGCGGGCCTCATCCAGACCCGGCAGATGCGCAAGGGAGGTCACTTGGGCTGTAGCCTGATCAGCTGAATCGCGCCCTTGGGGCCTCGCTGCCGCCTTCCCCTTGGAGGGAAAGGCCATGGTCTGGTGCACTGTGGGCCCATCGCTTGTGATGGGCTCCACCGCCAAAGCGGCGCTGTTCCAGCCGTCCTGCCAAGGCTCGGCCGGCTCCTCTTCCTCCAAGGCCGCCTCAAAAGCCTCGTCTTCCTCACTGACGGCTGCAGCCTCTTCTTCCTCTTCCGTCTCCGGCTCGAAGGTGGCCGCTACCTCTTCTCCGGATGATTCTTGGCCCCAAACCCCTTCATCATCAGCCGTCACCGCTTCCAACTCCGCAGTGTCCGCAGGGTTTGAAAGATCCGGCTCAGACTCAGGCTCGGATTCGGATTCATCGCCCTCATCGGGGCGCTCGATGGGAGGGACGACGAAGATCTCCGGCACCTGGAGCACCTCGGGCAGATCGAGCAGGCTTCTGGTGTCCTTACCCTCCCGAGCATCTTCGGCTTCTATGTATTCCCCCCAAGGGGTGACCCCACGCCAGCTGCTGGAAGGCGCGGCAGCAGGCTGCTCCTCCTCGTCAACCGGGGCTTCCTTCCCCACGAAATGCCATGCCTCTTCAGCGGGTTCACTGCCCAAAGACCCCTCAACCGCTTCAGCTTCAGCTTCAGCTTCCGCTTCCGCTGCACGCTCGGCCGCGCGGGCAGCACGGATCTGGGCAGGAGTGCGGGCGGCGATGGTCTTGCGGCGCACGGGAGCGGCTGCAACAGCGGCCTCTCCTCCCGATGCTTCAGGTTCGGGGCTTTTGGCAACGGCCTCTGCTCCGGGCAAAGCGGCCCGGTAGGCATCTCGTTCGGTAAGGGCGATGGTCTTGATGGCCACTTTGCGCTGGATGCGGGGATCCCAGGCGATTTGAACGGTGCCGAAACCACCGCTCCCGGCGGTGCCGATCACCTCATAGCGATCCAGTATGGTGTTCTTGCGCGCCATAGCCTTCCCTGCTGCGTTTCTGGTTCGTTTGTTTTTCTGCGCCTGATACTCTTCGGGGTCCATGATACCCCAAGAAGAGCGCCCCAAGGGCTGAAGCTACAAGCTCACCGCGCATTCGGCGAGAACCCTATCGCCATCCGGCGTGGTCACCAGCAGGGTCCCTTCCACATCCCCCAGATCCTCCAAGGCAACAGGACCTAGGCTTTCCGCATCGAAGCCGAAGAACACCTCGGCGTACTTACCCGGTTGGATCACCCGGCCACCGGAGACCTCCACCATCTTCCCGCGCACGGAGAAGCTGTCCTCTTCGGCCTTCACCCGGATGGCCTCATCGGAATTGTTGGTGACGGTGAGCATATAGCCACGGGTCCCCACCAAATCGGTGCGCTTGGCTGTGGCCACGATGGTGACCAGGGAGTCATCGACTATGGTCACAGGCTCCATCTCGATGGTCTGCTCGTTGGAACTGCTCACCCCTTGGGAGCCGCCCAAAGCCCCTGCCGGGATGGTCTGCAAGTCACTGCGCTTGAACTCCAAGCGATCGGTACCCTGGCTGAAAGACAGGATGCCATCGGAAAGCGCCAGGTCGATGCGCTGACCATCGCTTAACACCATGGAAGCCTCGGTGGCGCTGACAGGCGTCCATTGGCCGGAGTCGGCATTGTCGAAAAGGCTCACGGTTGCCTTGCCATCGGCGGTGAACTCCGCATAAACGTTCATGCCCATGGCGGCAAGGCGCTCGATCTCGTCTTCGCCGATCACGCGCGTGCCGTCGTCTATCTGGCTGAGCTCCCATACGCCGGAGAACGCCTCAACGCTCGCTTTCTCGGGGTTGGAAGCGCCTTCGGAAGAGCTGCAGGCCGCAAGCCCGAACGCAAGGATGCAAGCGCAGGCCACGCCGGCCAAAACGCGATGAAGTCTCATAGGTTTTCCTCTCCGCGGTCTCATCTTGCCGCTATTATAGCGAGCCGCCCCGGACCGCGGACCTCTCCGCCCACGATTCCACAGAAGACGCTTGGCTAAATGACGCCCCGTCCACCTGGCCATGGCGTATACTGCTCTTGCCAAGAAGTGGAAGGGAGATTGCCGTGGGCGGATTTTTCGGTGCGACTTCGAAACGCGATGTTGTGCTCGATGTTTTCTTCGGAGTGGATTACCACTCCCACCTGGGAACGAAAAGCGCTGGCCTGATCTTCTTCGACGAGACGGACGGCTTCCAACGGGAGATCCACTCCATCGAGAACACCCCGTTTCGCACGCGCTTCGAGGACGACCTTGCAGACTTCCATGGCTGCGCGGGCATCGGCTGCATCTCCGACACGAATCCCCAGCCGCTTTTGGTCCGCTCCCATCTGGGGCTTTATGCATTGACCACCGTGGGCGCCATCAACAACGCCGAAGAGCTGGTGGAAAGCTACTTCGCAGATGGCAGCCGCCAGTTCATGGCCATGTCTTCCGGAGCGGTGAACTCCACGGAGCTCGTTGCCGCCCTCATCAATCAGAAAGAGGATTTCGTCTCCGGCATCAAATTCGCCCAGGAGCAGGTCGAAGGCTCCCTCACCCTGCTCATCATGACCGCCGACGGAGCGCTGATCGCCGCCCGGGACCCCTTGGGCCGCCTTCCGGTGCTCGTGGGGAGAAACGAGGAGGGCCATTGCGTGGCCTTCGAATCGTTCGCCTACCATAAGTTGGGCTACGAAGACGCCTATGAGCTGGGGCCGGCCGAGATAGTCCGCATCACCCCCGATGCTTGGGAAACCATCTCCCCCGCCGGCGACAAGATGAAGATCTGCGCCTTCATGTGGGTTTATTACGGCTATCCCAATTCCAACTACGAAGGCGAGAACGTGGAGATCATGCGCTATCGCAACGGCACCAATATGGCTCGCAGCGAGCGGGAGCGCGGTGTTATGCCCGAAGTGGACTACGTGGCCGGCGTGCCCGATTCCGGAACGCCCCATGCCATCGGATATGCCCACGAATCGGGCATGCGCTTCGGACGCCCCCTCATCAAATACACTCCCACCTGGCCGCGGTCATTCATGCCCCAGAACCAGGACATCCGCAATCGCGTGGCCACCATGAAACTCGTACCGGTACCCGAGCTCATCAAAGATAAGAGGCTGCTGTTCGTGGATGACTCCATCGTCCGCGGAACCCAATTGCGCAACACCGTGGATTTCCTCTATAAATCCGGGGCGAAGGAAGTGCATATGCGCTCGGCCTGCCCGCCCATCATGTTCGGATGCAAGTACCTGTCGTTCTCGCGCAACGACTCGATCATGGACCTCATCGGCCGGCGCGCCATGCGCAAGATAGAAGGCGACGATAACGAGGACTTCCTGGAGGAATACATCGATTCCTCCACCGAGAAGGGGCGCTGCCTGGTGCAAACCATCTGCGAGGAGATGGGCTTCGATTCCCTAGGCTATCAAAGCCTCGATGGCATGCTCGACGCCATCGGAATCGACCGCGACAAGATCTGCACCTATTGCTGGAACGGCCGGGAGTAGGCTCGAAAGGCACCCCCGACGAACCACCGCGCTAGCTTGCGAGCAGCCCCTCAAGCCATTGGCGGTAGGCATCGCATGCCTTCTTGGGTGCACAGAGGGAAACGCCGCCGCTCAGCCCCGCCAACCAGCCGAAGAACTGAGGGCTCAGCTGCACGCGCACCCGCACCTTAGCTGCGGACTTCTCCGCTTTCACCACCTCCACCTCGCTGCCGAAGCGGTCCACCACAGCATCCATGAAGGGAGCCTGCACCTTCAAGGTGACCGTTTTCCCCTCGCCGCTGAACATGCTGAAGCTGCGATAGGCGAAATCCTCGTTGCCGTAATTGGCGATGGCCGGGCAGCGGGTGGCCACTTGGTCGCTCTGCTGCAGGAGCTCCATGCGGTCGATGCGATAGGTCTTGATCTTGTCGTCTGCGTCATCGTAGGCGGCTAGATAGTAATACCCGTCGCTGAAAACCACGCTCACAGGCGTGAGGATATAGCGCTTGCCGTCGTGGCGCGCATGGCGCTCCAGATCCGGGCCATAGCTGAAATAGAGGAATTCGATCTTCCGCTTGGCCTTCATGGCACCGTGGATGCAGTCCACATTGCGGAAGACCGAGTCGCTTTGGTTCTTTATGCGGTCGCGCACATGGATACGCTTATCCAGCTGTCGGCGCTGTCGCTGGGAGACGAGTCCTTTCAGGCGTTTCACCAACTGGGATGAGCGGCGCTCGCTGAGAAAGCGGCTCGACTGGACGGCATCGACGAGCATCATCACATCATCGAAGCTCAAAGCGCTACGCACCAAGCCGTAGGATACCGGTCGGGTGGGCAGTTTCTCTATGGTGAACCCCGCTTCCCGCAAAGCGGTGAGATCGCGATAGACGGATTTGCGTTCGGCGGATATGCCCTGCGCCGCCAGGCGCTCGATCAGCTGGGGCATGGTGAGCCCCTGCTCATCATCGGTTTCTGTTTCCAGGATGCGCAGAAGCGCGAGAATCTTGAGCTTTTGGTTGTTCTGTGCGGCCATGGGGCGCCCTCCTTGCGTCGGTGCCCCTATTGTAGTGCAGCGAACCGGAGGCGGAATGCCTAGCGCGAGGAGATATGCTCGCAGCCATCACCGTAAAGGCTGTATTTCGCCCCTGCGTTGATCTCCAAGCCATCCCAGGGATCCAATGCGCGGAAATTGGAAAGCGTCAGGTCATCCGGGTCGGTTACCCCCTCATAGCCGATGAGGGTGATCCAATGCTCGCCGAAGCTGGCACCCACATGGATAACCGTGGGCCTTCCCACCCTGATCTGGTCATAGGCCTCGCGGAGAAGCTCGCTGTTGGTGCCCACGTTGCGGAAAGAGGAGTTGCCACCGCCCCAATCGGGCCAGGTGCAACTGTTGCACGTGTAGTAAGAATGATTGCGCACCGTGCCATCCAGCACGGCATCGCCATAGGCGCAGGCGTAAGACGGGCAACAGATGGTGTGGCCCGACTCCGCCTGCCAACCCACTTGATCGATATGGGAGCGGTCGTAGGGAATGGTGTATTGCATCGCCTCGGCCTTGGTGGAGACAGCCTGATGGATGTCATCGAACACCTTGCTGAGCTTGCGCGTGCGCTCCGCGCTTGCCTTAGAGGTGTCCTCATGGCTGTTATCGGAAAGGGATACGATCACATTGCCTTGTGAACGGATAAGCTCATCATTGGCCAAAGACCCAGTGGCGGCGAAAGCCGTGCCCGGAAGCAGGGCTGCTATGAAGGCGACGCTGAGGGCGAGTCTCGCCAGTGCGCCTTTGTACGTCGAATGCACAGGGATCCTTTCGGTCTTAAACAGGTTCGACCAGCCTACTTCAGGTTCCGAAGGGCTCCCTCAAACCGACAGTTTGAACACCGTTGCTTAACGATTCGGTCACGACATCCACACGGGAAAGACAAAACACCAGGTCAGCTGCGCACACAACTGACTACATCTTCTTCACAGGCTCTACAACTTCACAGTTGCTCCACAGGGTTTGATCAGCGAGATACAACGCCTGAAAGCCTGGTCTGCCCGGTAGCGCAGTCAACGGTCCCCACCTCTGCGTCCGCTTCTGCAAAAGCAATCAACATGCAGGCAACCGCTTGAAATCGTTCTTCCAACCGAAGGCTCAGGCGCTCCCTAGGGCGAGGGCGGCTCTCTATAATGTGAGGTCCCGATGGGAAATCGGGAGGCACCCCGAGCTTGTCCCACCTGTGAAAATCAGCGCAATCGCACCGAGCAGGTGGGACAAACGCGGCGCTTCTGCCGCAGATAGCAACACCATATCCCACCTCTTTTTTTAATTACTGGATCGCAAAAGCCCTAAGGTTGGCAGATCTTACACGGATCGTAGCCCAAGGCCATGGCCTCTTCACGGGTTCCCTGGAAATCCGAGCGGTTCTTCGCCTTCATCTTGCCCACCGATGTGCAATCGGGGCGATGGAACTTATGGGTATTGGTATTGAGCACATAGCTCGATGCCACAGCACTCGGGGCGGGAGTGGCATCCTGGGCCGTTTCGGGCGCAACCGCAGCCGCCGGTGCAGCGCCTGTGCTCTCGCCGGTGGCATAATCGATGCTCACCCCGGGTTCTGCGTTCGGGCACCAAAGGCAGAACTGGAGGCCAGCCCCGCCATCGGCCGCCGACTGGGCCTCCATGAGCACTCCCCGGGCCACAAGCTCCTCGCCCAAAAATACTGGCGTGACACGCAAAAGCACTGAGGCACCAGTGGTCTCAACGTAGTAATCTATGCGGTTTTCTGCGGGCAGCATCCCTTGGGTGTTCAAAGAACGCGTTCCGGTTATGAGATTCAGCGGATTGGCGTTCTCGCCGCTCAACTGATAGCCCAGAAGATGACAGCGATTGAAGAGGTATCCGCCATCCACCCAATCGTAACGGATGGTCTGCCAACCGCTCGGCTTTATCATCCCAATGCTCCCCCGCTCTTCCCGGGCAAGCGTTTCCGGGGTCACGAGCATGAAGGCCGCACCGCACCGACCCAAGGCATCCAGCGAGGAGAACTCCTTGAAAGGCCCACGGGCGCGATCCTCATCGGTGAAGGAGGGCACTCCCCCGTTCACCTCAACGGATGGACGGCCATCGTAAGAAGGAAGCGAATCCCAATCGATTGCGGCAACCTGGGAGGAAAGCGGATTGGCCGCCTCCGTGATGACGCTTTCCTCCGATCCTTGAGACACGGCGGAAGAAGCGGCTGCAGCATGCGCGGAAGCGGATTGCTGCGCGCTCGACCCTTCGGCAGCGCAGCCCGCCAAGGAAAGCCCAACCAAAATCCCCAATGCTAAAAGCGCAGCCAGGGCCTTTGCGGCTGCCTGCTGCGCCTTTCGCCTCATGAAGCCCTTCTCCACCACCCCAGCCTCCTTAGGGAAAACGTCTCATAAAGTATACCAGGGGCCTGTTGAAGGTCTATGATGGTCCTATGATCAAACGCCATTATGACAAAGTGATCGTGGGCTGTTGCTTTCTGTTCCTCTTCGCCAACCTGGGGATGGCATCCACGTCATTTTCCCTGTATCAGCCCTACATCGTGGCCATCGAAGGCGTCGGCCACAGCGGCGGCTCCCTCATCTTGTCCGTGCGCACGGCCGTCTCGCTGCTCGCCATGGTGTTCGTGGACCGCTATTACACGGCCCTGGACATCCGCAAGGGAGTGCTCCTGGCAACCCTTTGCACAGCCTTCGGCTTCGTGGTCTATGGCTTCGCCCAAAGCCTCCCCTTTTTCATGGCGGGAGCGGCCCTTGAAGGACTCGGCTATGGGCTGGGCGGCATGGTGGCAGTCACCTACATCGCCAATCGCTGGTTTGCAGGCGAGATGGGGAGCATGGTGGGTTTCGCCTCCATGGGAAGCGGTTTCGCCACCATCCTCATGCCCCTCGCCATGGTGAACATCATCGAATCCTCCTCGCTTTCCACAGCGTTCTTGATCGAGGCCGTCCTTGCCGCGGCCATTGCGATCCTCGTATTCGCCGTGCTGCGCAACCGCCCGGAAGACGTGGCCATGACCCATTTCTCCTCTCAAAGCACCAAGAAAGGGAGGCGGGTGCACCGCGAGATGAAGGAAGCGCCGGAGCGGGAGCATCTTTTCCTGCTCACTGCCATGATAGGCGTGGGTCTTTTCAGCTGCTGCGGAGGTACCTATATCTCGGTGCTCGCAACCTCCTCGGGATTCGACGCCCTGCTTGCCGCCTCCCTCGTCTCCATCTTGGGAGTGGCCCTCACCATCGCCAAATTCGTCACCGGCGAGCTTTTCGACCACATCGGCGTGCCTGCGGGAAGCGCCGTCGTGTTCGCCTGCGGGCTTGTGGGTTATGGCCTCTGCAGCCTGGCGGAAGCAGGCAGTGCGGCCATCATGGTGGCCGGTGCGATCCTGGTGGGCACGGGGATGTCGTTGGGATCGGTGGGCGTGTCGATATGGTCCATAGACCTCTCCAGTCCCAAGAACCGCACCCGTGAGATAAGGAATTTCCAGGTAGCCTATTCCATCGGCAGCTTCATCGCCAACACCTTGCCGGGCATCATGAAAGACGCCTTGGGCACCTACACGGTATCGTACGGGGCGATCGTGGTGATAGGCGCCCTTGCCGCAGGGATCATCCTGCGCTATTACCGCAAGTACTCCACGGTGAACAAGCAGCCCGAGCCCGCATCCGAAGACGCAGGACGCCGTCCCTAGATGCCCTCAGCTTGGAAGCGCTTGTTCAGGGCGTCGTAGTGAGAGCTGTACTGCAGCGCCGTCTCCTTTGCCACCGTTCCCTCTTTCACAAGGTTGAACAGGCTTTGGTCCATGGTGCGCATGCCCTCGGCAGCCCCAGCGGCGATGACGCTATCTATCTGATGGGTCTTCTCCTCGCGGATGAGATTGCGGATGGCCGGGTTCACCATCATTATCTCGAAGGCGGGGATCACGGTGCCATCCACAGTGGGGATGAGCTGCTGGCTCACCACCGCCTGAAGCACCAGGGAAAGCTGCATGCGGATCTGATGTTGCTGGTTGGCTGGGAAGGCATCGATAATCCTGTCCACCGTGGTTGAGGCGCTGGAGGTATGCAGGGTGGAAAGGAGCAGCTGAGCGGTTTCCGCCGCCGTCACCGCCGTACCGATGGTCTCTTGATCGCGCATCTCGCCAAGCAGGATCACATCGGGAGACTCGCGCATGGCCGAGCGAAGAGCCTCCGCATAGGTGGCCACGTCGGTGGGGATCTCGCGCTGGGTCACAATGCAGTTACCGTGGCGATGAACGTATTCGATGGGGTCTTCCATGGTGATGATGTGGCCGGAGCGCTCATCGTTGAGCTTGTTGATGAGGGTGGCAAGGGTGGTTGACTTGCCCGCACCCGCGGGACCGGTGACCAGCACCAGGCCCTTCTTGAACTCTGCGCAGCGCATGACCTCTGGCGGAATGTGATACGCGTTCGGGTCGGGCAGCTCGAAGGGGATGACGCGGATAACCGCCCCTACCGAGCCACGCTGGCGGAAGACGTTCACACGGAAACGCCCCAGGCCGAAGACGGCGAAGGAGAAGTCGTCATCGTGGTTCTTGCTCTCGATGAAGTTCGCCTTGCTGCGCCCTGCCAGGTCGTAGAGGGCATCCACCAAGGCTTCGGTGTCGGCCGGCGTGAGGGCGGCGGCATCCATGCGATACTGATGGCCATCGGAGCGGTAGGTCAGCGGAAGCCCGGCCACGATGAAGATGTCCGAGGCCTTCCCTTCAACCATATCTTTCAAAAGCGTTTCCAAATTCATGACGTCTCCTCTACTTTCGCAGCTAGACCTTTCCTTCCCAAAGGATGTTGTCGGTGCCCGGCTCCACCCAAAGCGTGGTGGCCTGCCATCCCAACACCGAATAGGTGAGGTTCTCGTTCATACCTAAACGCACCGTGAGCAAACGGCCGCTGGGCTGGGCGAAAAGCGCAACCACCTCGGATCCCTCCAGGGTCGCCTCAGCGCCGCCCCCTTCGTTGCCATACTGGTCATTGAATCGCGTCAGGTAGTCCTCCACATCGGCCAAAGCCTCCGAGAACGAGGTGCCAGCCTCGCGACAGGATAGCAACAAGCCATCGAGGTCGGCGACGAAGCGCTGGGCCTCGGCCTCATTGCGGTAAGTATCCTCCACCATCACGGCTTGCTGCTGGGCCAAGGCCGCCTGAGCCTGCGCCGTAGTCACCGCCAGAACCGCAAGCACCGCCAAGCACAGCGTTATAACGAGCACGAACAGGCTGATGGGCCCCATGCGCACCGATCCGTGAGGTCTGGCCATCAGCGATTCACCCCGCTCACGTAATTCGAGGTCTCAAGGGCATAGATCGGCTCCACGCCCTGAGGCATCCCATGGGCGCCCTCCAGGGCATCGGCGGAGATGAGAGGTGCCACAGCTTCGTCTTCGGTGCTGTAAACGGCTATGCTGCCGTGATAGATCACCCCGGCATCCACCGGCTGGGCCTCCACGGTGCAGAAGGCCACATAGCGCCCGTCAGGGGCTACGGCCACCGCATCCTGCGGAGACGCAGCGAAGCTCTCCGCCGCGTTTGAGGCCAAAGCAATCGCCTCGGTCATCTGAGCACTTTCGCCGTTTCGCAGGTAGGCCTGGGAAAACAGCGTGATGAGCACCGCCAGGGAGGCCGCGATGCAAAGCAGGAGCACCAAGGCCTCGAGGATGAAGGCGGAACCGCTCCACGACCGGCGGCCCCGCGGCACCGCAGCGCTGTAGGTCAGCTCGCTCATAAGGCGCCTCCCGTAGCGGTGCGCATAGCCACTTCCACCGCACCGTTATCTGTCCAGATGGTCAGAAGGCCCCCTTCGTAAACGAACCCGAAGGTGGAGGATTCCACGAGGACCGAAGCGCGCTCGGGGTTGTAGTCGCTGCCAGCCAAAGCGTATTCCTGCACGATGGATCCCTGATGCTCGTACAAGCGCGTCTCATAGACCTGGGAGTCTATGGTCTCGCGCATCACCAAAGCCGGCCCTTCAGGCCCGGGGCCCTCGAACACCGCCCCTTGGGTGTCCACCGCCTTCACGGTATTGGCGATGAGCGCTGTGGCCGCCCGCTGCTGGGCGATCCGCTGACTCGTATCATATAGGTCGCGATAGACATTCGTGCCGCAGACCAGCGCCAAAAGCAGCACGATGATGAACAGCGCGAAGAGCACGCCGGTGAAGATGTGGCTCGCCCCCTGCCAGCCGCTGGAGAAGCGGTCGAGGAAGAGGCGGTTGGACTCACTGCGGAAAAACGAGGCCAGTCCCCCTTCGGAGATGGCACCGGAACCTGTGGAACGCGGGCTCATCGGGGCACCACCGTAACGCTTGGCATCACATTGCCCGCAAAGCAGTCGTATGCGATGGCGAAATCGTCATGGTTGATGCGCAAGCCGTATTCGCTCTCCAAATGCTTCAGCGTGGACGGATAGGCACCCTCTATGGCCGCGCACTGGGCTGCTGCATCGAGGATGGACTGGCGCACAGCGGCAGCAGCTTGCTGGCGCGTCCCCTGCTCCATGATGAGCACGCCCACGATGATGGCCACCACGGCAAGCACCGCAACGCATAGCCCAGCCACACGGCGAAAGCGCCGGTTTCTGATCTGCTCTACGGTGAGCTCGTGATACATCGCAACCTTTCGGATCCGTGAAAGCTAGCCGATAGACCCCATGATGCCTATGAGCGGCAGCATGACCGAGATGAGCGTCGCCCCCACCGCCACGGTGAGAAACGCCGCCAGAGCCGGCTCGATGCTATCGACCGCCCCATCGATGTTCGCCAAAGCGTCGTTGAAGAACATGTCGGACAGGCGCATGAGCACGCTATCCAAGCTGCCCGAGCGTGTTCCTATGGTGAGCATGCGGATGTAGACCTGCTCCACCATAGCCGTCTCGCTGAGGGCCTGCGCCAAGCTGCGGGGATCGTCTAAATCCACCATCAGGTCATAGGCCTCGGTAGCCAGAGCCAAGAGCCGCGGGTGATCGATGGTCTGCAAGGTCTCCCGCATGGCATCATCGGTGTTCATACCCGAAGCCGTATAGGCGGCCAAAGCCGAGATGAACCGGGAAAGCGCCAATTCATACATGGCGCCGCGGGTCACGGGAAGCTTCTCGCAAAGGCGCATGATGCGGGCGCGGCCTCCGGCACTGCGGGAGAGGATCGCTGCGGCCAATGCGAGCACCGTGGCCACCAGCGTCACCGCCAGCGCCACCCAACCGATGCCCAAGGCCACGCTGACCGCGGTGAACGAACCGGCGGTCAACGTTCCCGCCAGGCTCTCGTAGACATCGACGAAGACCGGCAGGATCACCACGATGGTGAACGCCAGGATGATCGTCATGATGCAGAAGAGCGCCGCAGGATAGCCGATGGCCGATTTCACCTTCGTGAACATACGGGCTTCTTCGTTGTAGTAGACGCCTAAGCTGCGAAGGACGTTCTCCAGCTTGCCTGAGCGCTCGCCTACGGCGATCATCTCCACGGCATAGGCGGGGAACGCCTGGGTGGCGAGCATAGCCGCAGCCAGGGTCTGACCTTGGATGAGTCCGCGATAGACCTCGTGGCAAACACGGCGAAATGGGGTATCCCCCATGTCCTCCACAAGCATATGGACCGCTTCGTCGGTCTGGATGCCTGCCGCCAACATCACTGAGATGCTATCGCAAAAGAAGCTGAGTTCAGCGCTTTCCACAAGCTGATGAGCCATGGGCGAGGACTCCTATCTTCGAACGCTTACCGCTGAGCCTTCATTATATACTCATTGGCCCAGCCTACGGGAGTAAACAAAGCAGCATGCTTATCCCATCCTGCCACCGCGAACACCTCGCGGCGCTTATAATAGGCCGAAGATGCATGCACAGCACCGACAACCCCTCGCACCGAACCCGCCCCTGACGCGCTTAGTCCGGGCGCTCTCGGCTATGGCCCTAACCCTAGCCTGCCTTGCAGCCTGCCTGGCCTTAGCCGGTTGCGGCGGCGGTGGTGGCGGTGGCGGCAGCACTGCGGCAGGTTCAAGCGATAACGGCACCACATCGGGAGGGAGCTTCACCCCGGCGAGCACCGTGCTCCAGTCGCCGTTCTCGGCAGGCAACCTGGTGGGCACCCCTTCAGCGGGCATCGACATATCCGCAGTGAACCAGGGCTACGTGGGCGCTATGGCCACCTCGGATAGCCGATTGAAATTCCAGGTGACCAAAGACGGAACGTCATTCAACTACGACATGCCCGGAGATGGCACCCCCATAGTGGCGCCCATCAATATGGGCGACGGCGCCTACACCTTCTCCATCATGCAGAATACCAATGGCAGCCGCTATATAGAATTGCAGTCGGCTCAGGCCGATGTGGTCTTAGACGATGAATTCCAACCCTTCTTGCGGCCGAACATCTTCTGCAATTACACCCCAGACGACGCTGTGGTGGCCAAAGCCCGCGAGCTCGTGGCCGGGGCCGCCAATGCCGGTGACGCCCTCCAGGCGATCTACACCTGGATCCGCGACAACATAACCTATGATCAGGCGAAAGCAGCGGACTTGGCAGGTAAATCCGGCTATATCCCCGACCCGAACCAGACCCTGGCCAGCAAAACGGGTATTTGCTTCGACTACGCCTCCCTGGCTGCCGCCATGATGCGCAGCATCGGGATCCCCTGCAAGATCATCACCGGTTACGTCTCACCTGATGGCATCTACCATGCATGGAACATGGTATGGATCGATGGCAGCTGGAAAACCGTCGCCATCACCGTGGACCCGCAAACCTGGACCCGCATCGACCTCACCTTCGCTGCGGGGGGCGATGAATCCACCGTGGGCAACGGCGAGCGTTACGAGGACCGCTACGTCTACTGAGACGCGCCCAACGACATCCCCTGCAGATTTCATGGGGAGTGGGCCACCCTGCCGCCAAAGGCCGTACCTCAGCGCTACGGTAGATGACGACCAACATCTGACGGATCGGACCACGGAGCAAAGCAGATGCAAGAAACCCCCACGCTCAAAGGCTTGAGCGCCAGCGAAGTCGCACAGCGGAAGGCTGCGGGCCAAGTGAATGCCGACGCCACGGTTAAAACCCGCTCCATAGCCGATATCTTCCGCGACAACATCTGCACTCTGTTCAACCTCATCAATGTGATCCTGGCCGTCTTCGTCTTCATCACCGGATCCTATAAGAACATGCTTTTCATGTTGGTCATCGTGATCAACGTGATCATCGGCATAGTCCAGGAGATCCGTTCGAAGATCACCACTGACCGCCTGGCCATCGTGGCCGCCTCAACCGTGGAAGTGCTGCGCGATGGGAAGACCGAGGAGATCCCCATCGATGACCTGGTGCTCGGCGATGCAGTGCGTCTGGGCCGCGGAGACCAGATCCCGGCCGATGCCACGGTGATCCAGGGCACCTGCAAGGTGAATGAGAGCCTTCTGACCGGCGAGAGCAAGCTCATCGCTAAAGAGCCGGGAAGCGAGCTCATGAGCGGCTCGTTCATCAATTCCGGCTCCGTATGGGCGAAGATCATCCATGTGGGCGCCGACAACTATGCCGCGAAGATCACCAATGAGGCCAAACAGCACAAAGCCGTTAACTCAGAGATCATGACGAGCCTCAACACCATCATCAAATACGTCTCCATCTTCATGTTCCCGGTGGGCGCCCTGCTTTTCTCCAGCAGCTACTTCTTCTTGCACACCGAGCTCAACTCTACGATCCTCTCCACGGTCTCGGCCCTGGTGGGCATGATCCCCGAGGGGCTCATCCTGCTCACCTCCACGGTGCTTGCCGTGGCGGTCATCCGGCTCTCCCGCTATAAGGTGCTCGTCCAGCAACTCTATTGCATCGAGACCCTTGCCCGCGTGGATGTGCTCTGCCTGGATAAGACGGGAACCATAACCACCGGCGGCATGGAGGTCTTCGCCCTGGAGCCAGTGGCGGGCGCGGCGGTGACGGAAGGCGAGCTTGCTCAAGCCTTCGCCTCCATCGCCCATGCCGATGAGAATCCCAACGAGACCGCCCGGGCCATCCTGGATTACTTCGGGCCCCAAGGCCCCTACCCGCTCACGCCGCTGCAATGCAGCCGCTCCATCCCGTTTTCATCCGATGTCAAATGGTCGGGCGCGACCTTCCAGAACGGAAGGTCCTACGTCATGGGTGCGGCCCAATTCGTCTTGGCCGATGCACCCGACGAACTTGCGGCTATCCGAAGCCAGCTCGATGCCCTCTCAGCCGATGCACGCGTGCTCCTTTTGGCCTCCGTTGACGGATTCACGCCTGAGGGGGCGATCGAAGGTGCGGTGCGGCCCCTGGGCTTCATCTGCATCCGCGACCAGATCCGCTCAACAGCGGCTCAAACCATCGCCTATTTCATCGAGCAGGGAGTGACCCTGAAGGTCATCTCAGGAGATGACCCCCATACCGTTTCCGGCATCGCAGAGAAGGTGGGCATCCCCGGTGCCGAGAACTACGTGGATGCCACCACCTTGGAAACCGAGGAGCAGATCGCCCAAGCAGTGCGGGAATACAGCGTGTTCGGCCGTGTGCGCCCCGAGCAGAAGAAGGCCTTCGTGACCGCCCTCCAAGCCGAGGGCCATACGGTGGCCATGACCGGGGATGGCGTAAACGACGTGCTGGCCTTGAAGGCAAGCGATTGCAGCGTGGCCATGGCCAGCGGCTCCGATGCCGCCCGCAACGTCTCGCAGCTCGTCTTGGTGAACAACGACTTCGCCAGCATGCCCCACGTGGTGGCTGAGGGACGGCGCTCCATCAACAACCTGCAGCGCTCCGCCTCGCTTTTCCTGGTGAAGACGCTGCTTTCCATCACCTCGGCGCTGCTGTTCATCCTGCTGCCCTGGCAATACCCCTTCGTGCCCATCCAGATGACCCTCATCAGCGCGTTCACCATCGGGATCCCCTCGTTCGTGCTGGCCTTGGAGCCCAACCACGACAGGGTGCGCGGCCATTTCCTCGCCAATTGCGTCGTCCACTCCATCCCGGGAGCCATCTGCGCTGTTATCACGATCGTTGCGGTGAATGCCCTCGGTTACGGGGCCCTCGGGCTTGGCTATGGCCAGATCTCCACCCTGTGCGTGCTGCTCGTGGCCGCCTTGGGTGTGATGCTGGTCATCCGCCTTTCCATCCCCTTCACCCCGATCCGCTGGGCTTTGCTGGCAGTGGTGGTGGGAGGCACCATCTTGGGTGTGACCGTTTTCGGCGGCCTCTTCAATATAGCCCCGTTCACCCCGTCCATGGTTTGGACCCTCGGTTTGGGCATCGCGCTCAACGCCGTGGCCTTCAACCTCATCTACAGCGTCATGGACAAACGCCACAACCAGCGGCTTCAAAAGAACTGACCCGCCAGGGACCGCTTATGCGTCCTAGCGTTTGACCTCGCCGTTCTCGCAACGATTGCCCCAGGAGTCGATGAGCTCGCGGTCGCGGTAAACGCAGATCACCTCGCAGTGGTTGGCGCATTTCCTGCATTCCACCTCACGGGTTACGAAGTCGAAATCCAGCGCCGCTTCGAAGTCGAAGGAACCCGAGGCGAAGGGCCCGCTTCCCGCTGCCTTCACCGGTCCGGCGTCGGCCGCAAGGAGCGCCACCCCATAAGCGCCCATGAGATGCCCATCCGGGTCAACGGTCACCGGCATGCCCAAGAGCTCCTCGAATGCATGGACCACGCCCACGTTCTTGCTCACGCCGCCCTGGAACACCACCGGGGCTAACACCTTCTTGCCCTTGCCCACATTGTTCAGGTAATTGGAGGCCACGGCACGGCACAGACCGGCGATGATATCCTGGCGCTCATAACCCACCTGTATCTTATGGACCAAGTCGGACTCGGCGAACACGGTGCAGCGTGCCGCGATGTTGGCAGGATGCTTTGAGGTAAGGGCTATCTCACCGAATTCCTCCACTTCCACCCCCAAACGATGAGCCTGACTGGAGAGGAATGACCCCGTACCTGCCGCGCAAAGGGTGTTCATGGCATAATCCACCGCAATGCCGTCGGCCACGCAGATTATCTTGGAATCCTGTCCGCCTATCTCCAAGATGGTGCGCACATCGGGATGGATATGGGTGGTGCCCACCGCATGGGCGGTGATCTCGTTTTTCACCACCGAGGCGCCGAGCATCGCCCCCACCAGGCGCCGAGCGCTTCCCGTAGTACCCGCACCCACCACGCGCACCGCGTCTTCATCGAGCTGCTCGCGCAGCTGAGCGATGACGTTCTTCGCCGCCTGAGAGGGATTGCCCTCGGTCCACAAGTAGGAGCGCGCGATGATCCCCCCGCGCTCATCGATGGCCACGCCCTTGGTGGAGATGGAGCCGATGTCTATGCCGATGTATGCCTGGGTTGCCATTAGCGCGCTATCTCCTTCTTCATCGCCAACATGTCATAGAACGCCTCAAGACGCGTATCGAGGCCCGTATCGCTGGTCTGGGCGTCATAGGTCAGATACAAGATGGGGATGCCGAAATCCCGGGATATGCGCTGGAGCATGGGCACGCAATCTATCTCAGGGGTGCAACCTGCCGATTTTGCATGGATGATCCCATCGAATCCCGCTTGGGCGTACTTCTTCGCCGCAGCCAGGGTGATGGTGGAAGTGGGACCGTCCTCGTAAGTCGCGTACTCGCTCACCCCCAAACGCATGTTATCCTCGTTGTAGCTCAGCATGCGGTTCGAGAGGTTCAGCATGCGATGCACCTCCACTCCCATGGCGAGCATCTTCTCGTCCAGCCCCAGGTTGGAATGGGGATCGATGGCGGTGAACATCTCCCCCACGATGCCGATGCGCAAAGGCTTCGCGGGCTTGTGAGTGGGGAGCTCCCGCATGGTCTTCATGGCCCGGCTGAACGTCTCGTTTATATCCTTGACCCCCGTACATGCCTCCAGGGCGCTCATATAGCTCTCCCAAGCCCGGCGAAACGACCCCGGTTCGTCTTCGAACCCCGCATGGGCCAGGTAGTAGTCATAAGCTTCGTCCAGGCGATTCACCATGGTCTTCGTAGCCAAGAGCTGCCGTACGCCATGGGGGATGTCCACATCGGGGTTCACCACCTTTATGCATTCCTTGGCATAGCCCAGATAGCCTTCCTCAAGCCCTTCGGCGAAGTTGAGCATGCGGAAGTCATAGCCCAAATCGCGCAGGATGAGCTCATGGAGCTCGCCATAATAGCTCAGACGGCAGAAGCCGCAGAAGGAAACGAGCACATCGGCCCCCAGCTCCAGCGCCTCAAGGTAGTCGCCCATCATATGCTTGAACGGCGTGCACACGTAATCGGTGGCATGCTGGGAACCCAGCTCCGTGGTGCGCCGGGTGGGATCAGGCAGCGGAAGGTATTCCGCATCCAGCACCTGCTCGACGAAGAAACGGAATGCCGGCTCGTAGTAGCAATAGCGGAAGAAGGCCACCTTGGTGTTCTTGTGGCGATTGCGCTTACCCTTCTTCTTGGCGTTTTTCGGGGTATCGGAGATTATGGACGGCTTGCGAAGGCGCTGGGGCACGAAGGTCACAGCGGAACGCACGGCGTCGCTGAAGCGCTGGGGTATGGTGTTATGCACCAAATCCCGCGGCGAGAAAGGTGCTTTCTCCTCAGGATCGCTCACTGACATAACCTCCTTGCCTTTGGAATCGCAGGATATCGGTGAAGCTCTCGATGCGCGTCTCCACGCCGGCCGTGCCGCTTTGGGCATCGATCATCAGATTCAAGATGGGCACCCCTTGGATGGTGCGCATGATGGCATCATCGGTCATGGAGTCCGGACCGCAGGGAAACGCGCTCACCAGCACGATGCCATCTATCTGGTCGCGCAGAAGCAAGATGGAGCCGATGAGCTCGCGATTGACGATCCAAGGAAGGGTGCGCGAGAACTCGAAGCTCTTCTTCAGCGCTGCCTCGCGATTCGTCTCATCAGCGAAGATCACCGTGGCATCGGCGGCTTTCAGCCCATCAACGATGGCACCGCAAAGATAGGGGTCATGAGCGATATAAGGGTGAGCCACCAGAAGGATGGCCAAGGGGGCCTGCTCCTTTCCCGTGGGGTCTTTGGCCACCACTTTGCGAAACTCCTCCAAAAGCCGCAGGGTCTTCTTCTGGGCAGCCGCTTTCCGTTTACGGTCTTCGGCGTAGACAGCCCAAGCCCTCTTCGCCGCCTCCAAGGCGCTTTTGCGAGGGACACCCAATATGGCGGCGGTGTCTTCGAACCCTTTGCGCGCGGCCTTCTTCTCGGTGATGTTCTCTATGCGCGGGGAGATTATGGTCAGCTCCTCTGGCGGGAAGGTGTTGCGCACCAGATCCTGTTGAGCCTGGAATTTCGTGCAGAAGCCCGCGCGGGGATCCCCGTTGCCGAAGCTGGGGATGAAGATGGCATCGGCCTTGCCCACGAGACTCGCCACATGGCCCATGAACACCTTCGATGCCAGGCAGCATTCATCCACCGAAAGCGCATCCCCCGCCTCCACCATCGCCCGGTCGGTGGCATCGCTGAGAACCACCTCGAAGCCGAGGTTCTTGAAGAACCCCTCCCAAAGCAGCCCATAGCGGTAATAGAGCAGAGCCCTGGGGATGCCTATGGTCTTGAAGGGCCGAGAGCCCTTACCTTCCATCTTTGCCACCGATGCCTCGCTTAGGATCATTGCAGTCGTTTCGACGCTCTGGCTTTTTCGTAAGCCCCAATTCTAATCCAAAGCACCTGAGGATTCACGGCGACCCGTCATCCAGCCGAGAAAACCGCCGAGCACCGCGAAGGGCAGCCAGACGAATCCGAGTTCAGACAGGGGAAGGGCCGCCCAGAAAGCACCGCCGAAAAGCTCGCTGGCAAGCGCTGCGAGGCAAGCGCCTAAAGCAGCTCCCTGATAGATTCGGCGGCTCTTTATGCGCCGGTGGAATACGAGCATCACCACCACCGTGAGGAAGGGCGGATAAACCACCCCCAGCACGTAATCGGCGGAATCGATGATAGCCTGAAGACCCAGGTTGCAGATGATGACCCCGATTGCGCAGTCAGCGGCCAAAAGCACCCGATAGGATACCCGGGAGCCCAGAAGGCCGTGGAAATAGGCGGCAGCGGAGCTCACGAGGGCGACGGCGGTGGTGAGACAGGCGAGCACTACCACGACCCCTAAGATGCCCAGCCCCAAATCGCCGAGCAGATCCCGGGTGAGCGCCACAGTGAGCTCTATCTGGGAGGCTCCCGGATCAAGGGAGGCCGCTGTGGCGCCAAGGTAAGCAAGGCCCCCGTAGATGAGGGCCAGAAGAAGCGAGGCGATGACGCTCGCGTGGAGCAGGGCTTTCAACTTGCCATCCTGGGTGGTGTAGTGCTTGGCGATGACGGAATCGAGCAAGATGATGGAAAACGGCACCACTCCCAGCACATCCATGGTCTGATAGCCCGAGCGCACCCCCTCCTGGAATACCTGGTCGGTCGCCGGATGGCCGATGGGCCCGAGCGGATTCACGATACCGGCGATGATGAGGATGAGCGTGCCCACCACCAGCGTGGGAGTGAAGAAGCGCCCGATGATGTCCACGATGCGCGACTCGCGGATGGCCAAGAGGAACACCACTCCGAAGAAGACGAGCGAGAACGGCAGAAGCCACCGGCCGGCCTGGTCGCCCAGATAAGGAGCAACGGAGATCTCGAAGGTGGTCGCAGCCGTGCGCGGCATAGCGAAAAGGACGCACAGGCAGAGGATGGCGCTCGTATTCAGCACGATGCCGCCCCGGCGCCCCAGCGCCTCCTCGATGGAGCGTTGCGGGCCGCCGGCTGCATTCACTCCGTAGATGCCCACGCAGGCAAGCACCGCATCCATAGCCACAAACCCCACCAGCGCCACCGGCCACAGATCCCCCGCATCGCGCCCCAACGAAGGGGGAAAGATGAGGTTGCCGGCACCGAAGAACATGGCGAACAGGGCGAACCCGGTGATCAAAGTGTCCTTCACCGCAGAAAAACCGCGTCTATTTCGTGAGGTCTCGGCCATCGCCTTTCCGCCTTTCCCTTCCCGATTATAGGGAAAGGGCACAGCCCCGACCTTCCGAAGGAAGGATGGTCATCGCTTCGTTGCCACTCGACGGATCGGTCAGGGCGGGCTTTAAGGCTCGCAGCGAAGCTAGCGGCGCTCGGTGGAAGGGGCGAGACGCGTGGAATAGGTATCCATCACGAAGGAATACACATCATCGAACCCATAGATCTTCCCGAACAGATAGGTGTTGGATGCCGCCTCATCGGTCATGTAGATGCGGCCCTCATGGGATTCGATGCCCTCGCTCATGGGCGGGGCCTCCAGCTCACCCACAAGATTGCGCGAGTCCAAGCAGATAAGCGGCACCTCACGGCCATCGGCTGTGAATACGCCATCGGTCTTGGTGGAAGCCAGATCGTACTCATAGAAATGGGATGCACCGATGCCCCAGGAGGTGGAGAGCACCATGTTCCCCGTGGCCGTGAAGCACATCCCCTGGACCATAGCGGGAATGGAGAAGACGCACTGGACCTTATCGCTGAAGCCGTATTCACCCTCACCGGCAGGATAGGCATACATCACCGCAGGGTTCTCTGTGCCATCGGGGGTGGTGATCCAATGCTCCGGAGGCGTCTCATATTTCTCCGGGTAATAGAAATTCCCAGCATAGAGCGTTCCCTCTTCTATATTGAGGAATGCCGGGGAGAAGTCCAAATCCTTCTTTCCCAGCACAGGCACGCGCTCCCCATCGGCCACCTGGGCCACGTCCTGGGCCGGCAAGATGAGGTATCCTCCTTCGCAGGTGAGGAAAACGAAATCACCCTGACTGGTGATGCCGCTTCCATGGCCATCGTAAAGCGAGCCGTCCGGCAGCTCCACATAGAAGCGCGAAACCGTTCCATCAAGGCCCCGCTTATAAACCGGGGAAGCCGACCCGTCTCCGCTATAGCCGCTGAAAAGCCACGACTCATCCTCATCTAGGAAGTCCAGATCCTGCACCACGAAGCCATCGGCCGTCCCCGGAATGGGGAACTCCTCTTCGGCCATGCCGTAGAAAAGGGCGAAGTTCGTGCGCATGTAGATGTTCAAGCCCAAAACGATGAGCAGGAGCAAGGCGAAGATCGCCCCCAATACGATGAGGAAGATCCTTGCAGGCTTAGGCAGTGAGCTCACGGTTTCCCCCTTAGGCTTCGAACACCAAGGCGCCGGAGGTGAGCCCGCCGCCGAATCCCACTAATAGCACCTTATCCCCCGGCTGGATGCGCCCTTCGCCATAAGCGTCGGCCAAAGCCATGAGCACGCTTGAGGCGCTGGTATTGCCCGTACCCCCTATGGAGACCTGGAAATGCTCCAAGGGCACGCCGAGTTTCTTCGCAGCATAGCGGATGATGCGCTCGTTGGCCTGATGGGGCACGATGCAGGCCAGATCCTCCAGGGCCACGCCAGCCCGGGCGCATGCCTCTTGGGCCGCCTCCACGATGGCCGCGGTAGCGAACTTGAAGACCTTCTGCCCATGCATGGCGATGTAGGGCACCACGGGCGCAAGGGCCGCGCTTTCCTCCGCGCCCCCCGCCGGAGCGACCCCCATCACCTGACCCACGCTTTCTTGAGCGGCGTCCTCTGCGAAGGGGAAGGTGGAGAGGTCATAGAGGCTGTCCACCGTTAAGACGAGTTCGTCATCATCGGTGTTCTTCAAGAAGCTGCCGAGGATCCCCGAAGCCCCCTCCTGCCACTCCAGGGCCACGGCCCCGGCCCCGTCGCCGAAAAGCACGCAGGTGGCGCGGTCGGTCCAATCCACGATGCGGCTCAGACGCTCGGCCCCTATGACCAGCGCCCGCCGCAGGGTGTTGCGCTTATGGCTCCCAGCCGTATCCCGGCTTGCCATCACCGATGCCTCGATCATGGAGGAAGCCACTTCCAATCCGTAGATGCAGCCGGTGCACGCGGCGTTCAAATCGAAGGCCACGGCGTTTTCCAACCCCATGGCCGCGCGCACCAGGGCCGCCTGGGATGGCACCACGGCATCCGGGGATATGGTCATGCAGATCAGCAGGTCAACCGAAGCCGGATCCATACCGGCCGCCGCCAAAGCCTCCCTCCCCGCCTGAGCGGCAAGCGACGTGTTGGTCTCGTCGATGGCGATGCGGCGCTCATGGATGCCCGTGCGGGTGACGATCCATTCATCACTCGTGTCCACAATCTCCGAGAGTTCATCATTTGTGACCGTCAGCTGCGGCAATGCTTTGGCACAGCCGATTATCCTACAACCCATTTGCGCTCCTTGACCTTCCGCTGATGGCGTAAAACCTCACCTATTGTCCCACAAGGTTTCGCATATCGCATAAAATAGCACCTCGGCAAAACCCGAGGAAAGGAATTTATCATGGCAACTATCGATATCGTCCGCGACGTGCTGGTGGAGAACCTCGGCCTCGACGCCGATGCCATCACTCCCGAAGCGACCATGGAATCCCTCGATATCGACTCTTTGGATATGGTGGAGCTCATCTGCGACATCGAGGAGCGCTGCGAAGTGGATTTCGGCGAGCCTGAGGGCCTTACCACCATTGGCCAGATCGTCGAGCACATCGACTCCCTGAAGTAGGTATCGCTTCCCATGAACACACGGATAACCGAACTCCTGGGTGTTGAGGCACCCATAATCCAGGGTGCCATGGCGCGCATCGCCGATGCCTCCTTGGCAGCTGCCGTGAGCGAGGCGGGAGGCTTGGGGATCATCGCCTGCGGCGGTGCATCGCTGGAATGGATCGAAGAGCAGGTGCATGAGGCCCGCAAGATCACCTCCAAGCCCTTGGGCGCCAACGTGATGCTCATGGATCCCTTGGCACCCCAGGTGGCCCAACTGCTCTGCGACCTGTCCATAGATGTCATCACCACCGGTGCCGGCAGCCCGGCGAATTTCCTGCCGCTTTGGAAGGAAGCCGGGATAAAGGTGATTCCCGTAGTGGCTTCAACGGCGCTGGCGGTGCGCATGGAACGCCTGGGAGTGGATGCCATCATAGCCGAGGGCACCGAATCGGGCGGCCATGTAGGCGAGCTCACCACCATGGCCCTCGTGCCCAGCGTGCGGGCAGCCGTGAAGATCCCCGTCATAGCCGCCGGCGGCATAGCCGATGGCCGCGGCATCTGCGCCGCTTTCGCCTTGGGGGCGGAAGGAGTGCAGATGGGCACGCGCTTCCTCACCGTGGAAGAGTGCACCGTGGATGACGCCTATAAGGAGAAGATCCTCACCGCCAAGGATGCCGATACCATAGTGATCGGCCGGGGCAGCGGACACCCCGTGCGCTGCTTGAAGAACAAGTTCGCCCGCTCGGTGCGCAAGCTCGAAGGCGACCTGGATAAGAACGGTGCCGAGATAGAGCAGATGCACGTGGGCAGCCTGCGCCGTGCTGTAGCCGGCGACGTGGATAACGGCACGGTGATGGCGGGTCAGATCGCGAGCATCGTCCAAGAGCGCAAAACGGCCCAGGTGGTCATCGCCGAGCTTATGGAGGAAGCCGAAGCCTTAGGCGCTCTGAACCTCACCCAGATGGCCGAGCTCAATGCCCAGCAGGGTCGGATGCTCCGAAACGTCCCGGTAAAGGAGGGACGATAGTGGCGAAAGACGCCTATCCTCAGGCCCTCGCTCCCTTGGGGGCGCCGGGCCTGGTCTTCATGGCCTCGGGCCAAGGGGCCCAAAAGCCGGGTATGGGGGCAAGCCTTCTGGATGAACCCCAGGTCGCAGCATCATTCCAATGCGCCTCAGACATCCTGGGGCGCGATATCCCGGCATTGATTGCCGAGGATGGCGACCCGGCTCAGCTGAATGAGACCCGCAATGCCCAAGCGGCTCTTGCGGCCCTTTCCATCGGCATAGGAAACGCCCTGAAGGAGCGCGGCATCCGGCCTCAGGCGCTTCTGGGATTCTCACTGGGTCAGATAAGCGCCTTGGCCTTGAGCGGCATGGTGTCTTCGGATGACGCCTTCCGCATCATCGATGCGCGCTCGCGGCTTATGGATGAGGCGGCTAAAAACCACCCCGGCGCCATGAGCGCGCTGCTTAAGGCCACCGACGAGACGGTGGATGCCCTCTGCCGCCAATGCGCCCAGGGAGATGTGCTGGTGGCCGCCAACTTCAATTGCCCGGGGCAGATCGTCATCGCCGGCACCCCGGCGGCCATCGAACGGGCCGAAGAGGCTTGGAGCCAGCAGGGAGGCCGCGCTTCGCGCCTTGCCACTCAGGGCGCATTCCATAGCCCCCTCATGGCCGATGCCTGCCAAGGCTTCGAGGAATTCCTGAGCACCGTGGAGTTCAATGAGCCTGCGGTTCCGCTCATCTGCAACACCGACAGCGCACCCGTGGATGCCGCCACGGTGCGGAAGCGGTTGGTGGACCACCTCACCCACCCCGTCCTTTTCGCCCCCAGCGTGCAGGCCCTCGCGTCCGCTGGCGCCACCACCTTCGCCGAGGTGGGCTACGGTGCTGTGCTCAGCGGCCTGGTGCGGCGCATCGATAAAGGGCTCTCCCGCCCCTGCATCCAGGATAGGGAGAGCTTCGAAGCCTTCATTGAGAGTTGGGAGTAACCATGGAGAAGACCGCAGAAGGCAGTGTGGCTTTAGTCACCGGCGCAAGCCGGGGCATCGGCCTGGCCTGTGCCGAGGCCTTGGCAAGCCAAGGCATGGCCGTTTGCATGAACTGCTCCAGCGAGCGCAGCCTTGAGGCCACCCGGGAGCAGAGCGCGGCCCTGGCGGAGCGCTACGGCGTGAGCACCTGCGCCATCGCCGCCGATGTGTCCAACGCCGATGCTGCAGCCGCCCTGGTGAAGGAAGCCTCCCAGACCCTCGGAGGCCTTGAGGTGCTGGTGAACAATGCGGGTATCACCCGCGATAAGCTCATCATGCGCATGGGCGAAGACGACTTCGATGCGGTTTTGGATACCAACCTCAAAGGCACGTTCAACTGCTGCAAGGCCGCGGCGCGCATCATGATGAAGCAGCGCAGCGGGCGCATCATCAATATGAGCAGCGTGGTGGGCATCTACGGCAACGCAGGCCAGGCGAATTACGCGGCCTCCAAAGCCGGAGTGATCGGGCTCACCAAATCCCTGGCCAAAGAGCTCGCCCCGCGCAACATAACAGTGAATGCCATAGCTCCGGGCTTCATCCAAACTGCCATGACCGATGCGCTCACCGAAGAGCAGCGGGAGGCCATCGCCGAACGGATCGGGTTGGGTCGGCTGGGCACCCCCCAGGACGTGGCCCGACTCGTCGCGTTCTTGGCAAGCCCTGATGCCAGCTATATCACCGGCCAGGTTATCGCTGTAGATGGAGGTCTTTCGCAATGACAAACGTGAACACACGGCGCCAGGACGGAACCCATCGCGTCGTCATCACCGGCATGGGGGCCGTCTCGCCCGCCGGCATTGGCGTTGAAGCCCTCTGGGATGCGATCATGACCAAGCGCTGCTGCATCTCCCCCATCGAGCGCTTCGATACCGAAGACTACGAAGTGCATATCGCCGGCGAGGTCAAGGATTTCAACGGTGAAGACCACGGCCTCTCCAAGAAGGAGGCCCGACGCTTCGAGCGCTTCGTCCAATACGCCATCGTTGCAGCCGATGAGGCCCTCGCCCAAGCCGACCTTGATATGGAACGAGAAGATGCCACCCGGGTTGCTATCGCCTTCGGCACGGGTATCGGGGGCATCGACGAGCTCCAAAGCGGCTTCAACACCTTGGCCGAGAAGGGCCCCAAGCGCGTGAGCCCGCTGTTCGTGCCCACTATGATCGGCAACATCGCCGCAGGCAATCTGGCGATTCGCTACGGCATGCGCGGCGAGTGCATCAACGTGGTGACCGCCTGTGCCACCGGCGCCCATAACATCGGTGCCGCAGTGCGCGACATCCGCCATGGATATGCGGACGCAGCCCTGGTCGGTGGCGCAGAGGAATCCGTCAGCCCCATCTGCATCGCAGGATTCGCGAACCTGGGCGCGCTCTCCAAAAGCGAGGATCCCGCCTGCGCCTCCTTGCCCTTCGATGAGCGCCGCAGCGGCTTCGTGGCCGGCGAAGGCGCGGGGGCCCTGGTCATCGAATCCCTTGAGCATGCTTTGGCACGGGGCGCAACGCCCCTGGCGGAGATAACCGGCTTCGGCTCCACAGGAGACGCCTATCATATGACCGCCCCAGACCCCGAAGGCGAGGGCATCCGCCGCGCCATGGCCGATGCATTGGCCGAAGGGGGCTTCACCCCGGCCGACCTGGGACATATCAACGCCCACGGCACCGGGACGCCCGCCAACGACAAGACCGAAGCAAAGGCCCTGCTGGATCTTTGCGGCCCTGAAGCGGGCACACGCGTGCCCATCACCTCGGTTAAGGGCAGCCTCGGCCACACCTTGGGGGCAGCCGGCGCCATTGAGGCGATCGTCTGCGCCCTTTCCGTTGCCAAGGATTGCGTGCCGCCCACCACGGGCTTCGCCCAACCCGACGAGGAATGTCCGGTAGCCGTTGTGACCGAACCTTTAGAGCACTACGAGCAGAAAGTTGCCCTCTCAAACTCCCTGGGCTTCGGCGGCCATAACGCCAGCCTGGCTTTCAGCCCCTACCGTCCTTAAGGAGAACCCGACATGGCCCTGACCTATCCCTGCGACCGCGATGCCATCCTCTCGGTGCTCCCCCACCGCGACCCCTTCGTGTGGGTGAGCCGCATCGTGGAATGCGACCCGGGCGAATCCGTGGTGGCGGAATTCGACGTAGACGAGGACCTGCCCCTATTCGCCGGCCACTTCCCCCAGTACCCGGTGCTGCCCGGCGTTATCATCATGGAGGCATTAGCCCAAGCGGCCTCGTTTTGCATCCTGGTGGAGCGTCAGGCGGAAGGAGCCTTGGGCTTTTTCGCCGGCATAGATAAGGCGAAGTTCCGCAATCAGGTGCGACCGGGCGACGTGCTCACGCTGAAGGCCACCATTGTGAAGTCTTCCCGGCGCCTCTGCGTTGCCGAAGTGGAAGCCCTCGTAGGTGACACCCTGTGCGCTTCCGCCACTCAGAAATACGTACTCGCCCCTGCCGAAAGCACGAGCGCCCCAGCGGCGGACTGACCCATGAAAGCAACTTCCCATGGCTAAGCGCTACACCGAACTCCCAGAAGAAGCCCGCTTCTCTCCGACGAAGCCGGAGGAATCCGCGGCAGAAACCGCTCCCAGCGACTCCGGATCCACCCCCGGCGTGGTCTATGCCCTTGAGCGCATCACCAACGAGCTCACGGATATCCTGCGCAAGGGCCTGCGCGCCACCAGCGAGGCTGCCGCGGGCACACGAGCACCCGAATCCGTCCCTGAGCCTGCAACCAACCCTGAAAGCCCCGTTCAACCTGCGCCTTCAGGCGATTGCGCAACCTCCGCCCCCCTTACGCCGCGCGCCCTCATCATGACCCAGACCAAGGCGGCGCGCCACGTCTACCGCACCGTGGGCAATGCGGGCATCGCCACTGTGGCGCCCCTCACAGGCGACTGGCGTCTGGACATGAACCCGAAGATGGCAAGCGACTCCGTAAAGCTGGGAGAGAAGCCCAACCGGGCCCTGTTCGGCAACGCCTTCGCCATACTCCAAGCCGCCCAAGACGCCGACGTTCAGGCGATCTTCCTCGGTGGGGCCTCCCTGCCTTTGGCGGACGACAACAGATTCCTGCGCCGGACCGACCAGTTGGGGATCTGCGTTTTCAAGCCTCTGGAAAACGATGCGACGCGCTTGGGTTGGGTTGAGTGCATCTCCGATTACAGCGAAGGCGCTCCACGCCCCACTCGGTGGCGCCGATGCCACAAATGCGGGCTCACCTTCGATGATGCGGATTTCCAAGAAGCCGGCTACGCGTGCCCTTCCTGCAAAACGCTTACCCGCCTGAGCGCCGAGGAGCGTCTGGCGCTCACGGTGGACGAGGGTTCTTTTGAGGAATGGGACCTGGATGTGGCAGATGCGAATCCCCTGGATTTTCCCGGTTACCCCGAAAAGCTGGCAGCCCAGCGTGAGAAGACCGGCCGCGATGAGGCCATCCGCACCGGCAAGGCATCCATCGGCGGCTTCGCGGTTGCCGTAGGCGTGATGGATTCCGGGTTCTTCATGGGCTCCATGGGAAGCGTTGTAGGCGAGAAGGTAGCGCGCCTCTTCGACCGGGCCCGCGAGCAAGGGTTGCCCGTAGTGATCTTCTGCTGCTCTGGGGGCGCGCGCATGCAAGAGGGGCTTGTCTCGCTCATGCAGATGGCCAAGACCTCTTGTGCGGTACAGCGCCATAGCGATGCGGGGCTGCTCTATATCTCCGTGCTCACCGACCCCACCACCGGAGGCGTGACCGCCTCGTTTGCCACCTTAGGCGACATCATCTTGGCTGAGCCCGAAGCACTCATAGGCTTCGCAGGGCCCCGGGTGATCCGCGATACGATAAAACAGGAGCTGCCCAAGGGCTTCCAAACGGCGGAATTCGCCTTGAGCCACGGACTCATCGACGCCATCGTGCCCCGGGAGCGCCTACGCCGCGCACTGAAGACGCTGCTGGCAGTGCATAGCGACCGCACTCCCCAACGAGGCGACGGTGACGAACCCTGGAAGAGCTCTGCCACCCGAAGCCTCGATGACAAGGACGCCCAAGACCGTCACAGCCTGGAGAAGCGGGTCAAGCGCCAGCAGAAACGCTCGGGTATCTCCCATGACGCCCAACCCGGAAGCGCCTGGGAAAGCGTGCAGCTGGCCCGCAACGTGCACCGCCCCACGGCGAAGAACTACATCGGGGGCATCGTGGAGAGCTTTTTCGAGCTCCACGGTGACCGCGCCTTCGCCGACGACGGCGCCATCCTGGCCGGCATCGGATTCATCGGCGATAGGGCCGTGACCATAATCGCCCAGGAGAAAGGCTCCAACCTGGATGAGCGCATCCGCCGCAATTTCGGCTGCCCCCAGCCGGAAGGCTACCGGAAAGCTGCGCGGCTCATGGAGCAGGCCGAGAAGTTCCACCGGCCCATCGTGTGCCTGGTCGATACACAAGGGGCGTTTTGCGGCACCGAGGCCGAAGAGCGCGGCCAAGGCAATGCCATCGCCGAGAACCTCGCCCTTATGGCCGGGCTTCACGTACCGGTGGTAAGCGTGCTTCTGGGAGAAGGCGGCAGCGGCGGCGCCCTGGCGCTCGCCCTTTCCAACCGCGTGGCCATGCAGGAGAACGCCGTCTATTCCATCCTCTCCCCCGAAGGATTCGCCTCCATCCTGTGGAAAGACGGCAAACGGGCACCGGAAGCCGCCGATGCCATGGGCATGAACGCAACCCAGGTTGAAAGCCTGGGGGTTGTGGATTGCGTCATCCCTGAAGGGCCCCAAGCAGCCCACGTGAACCCCGATGCGGCCATAGAACACGTCCGTGAGTACCTTGAAGGCGCCCTGGATGAGCTTGCATCCTTAAATCCGGAAGAACTGCTTGCCCAGCGCCAGGAGCGCTTCGCTCGCTTCTGAATCCCTCTAGGTCAACCGGCGATTCACATCAAAGCTCTTTCATGCGAAGGCGCAGATCGCGCACCTTCGCATCATCGGTCTGGGCGATGCGCATCCTCAAATTGGCCACCATGCCCTCCCTATCGCGCGGCAGCAGCCCTTCGATGCGGAAGAGATTCGTGTCATGCTCTCCCATGATCACGGTTTCGCACTGCAGGTTCTCCAAAAACGTCGCGGCATCGAGCATGGCCTCGCTTTCCGAGGCCAAAGCGAAATCCCCAGCCAAGACCTCCTCGCGCAGCAGGGTGTCTTCGAACGGTGTGACCGTGTGCAGGAAGATGCGCCGCGGATGGGTCTGGCTGAGCACCTCCGCCGACGCGCGGGCGGCTTCTTCGCACTTCCCCGCTCCGGCAAAACCGCAAAGGTAGAAGAAGGAATAGCCGATGCCCGCTGCTTCCAACCGCGGGTACTGTTCCAATATATCAGCAGAGCTGTGGCCCTTGCGCATGCGCTCCAAAGCCGGATCGAAAGCGCATTCCGTTCCGAAGGTCACATCGGTCACGCCCAAAGCAGCCAGCTCTGCGAGCTCCGCATCGCTTTTCAGCTTCACATCCCCCGTGCGCATGTAGCCGCCCACCTCGGTGACCGTGGGCAGCTTCTCGCGAATCAACTCCAAGATGGGGCGCAGGGTGTCGTTAGGCAGCCCCAAGGGATTGCCTCCGAGGAGCAGCACGCGCCGCGGCGTGCGCACGGTGGCGGCTATCTCCTCCACATCCTCTTCGATGAAGGAGAAAGGCACCAGCTCGAAGGGCGTGTTCTGGGCCGTCCGGCAAAAGAGGCAGCGGCCATAGGTGCAGCCTTTGGAGATCTCCAGGATGCAGGAAGCGAATTCATGGGGTGGGCGTCGGGGGTTCGTGGGGGAATGCATGGCGGCCTCCTTTTCGCCCTATTGTAACGAATCCATAACGCGATTGCGAAGAAGGTAACTGTTGCATTGCCGCTTTGCTATACAGCCCCACTTTGCGCCGTGAGACCCTATCATGGAACGTGACCGATGCCACGAGGAGAGAACAACTGAACACCCAAGCCGAGACCTTACGAGCCCGCCGAAACGCAAACCACGCAAACAAACGATCTTCGCGATCCGCCGCCCCTCCTAAGGTGAATGGACCTAAGAAGACAGCTATGACGCAGCTTAAGCTCCATAAGCTCACCAAGGAAGACGAAATAGGTTACTTCGCACCCAAGACCTGGGCCTTTTGGCGTTCCCTCATCGCCAGCTTCTGCATCTTCTGCATCGTGGGCCACTGGCTTGAGGGACTGTATTGCATCATCATGAACTCCCTGTTCGGCATCGTTGAGCCAGACTACGCCATATGGATCGACCCCTGGTATCACCCCTATTGGGTCTACGGCATAGGGGCCGTGCTCATGACACTGTTCATCGAACCGCTCAAAGAGCGCATCATCAAGCGGCGCAAGACCCTATGGGGAAGCCTGCTCCAAACGTTCGTCATCGTGGTGTTCCTCAGCATGCTGATGGAGCTCATCATCGGCCTGCTCGTCAATCAACCCGACGAATTCGGCGAGTACCCCTATTGGGATAACTCCCAGCTGCCGCTTAATATCCTTGGCCAAGCCTGGCTGGTCAACGACGTCTTCATCGGTCTCATGGCTGTGATCTACGTGTGGTTCCTCTACCCGCTGATCTGCGAGGGCTTCCGCGCTCTGAAGCCGCGGACGGCGAACATCGCCCTAGCTGTGGTCGTGGCCGTCTTCGCCGGTTGCTGCATAGCCTCCTACACCCAGTTGATACTCACCGGCGTTCTGGGCTAACCTCCCAGCGGCAAGGCCCGCAGCGCACAGGGTCACTTCACTTCTTTGTCGTTTACCATCTCGTGGCGGCTTTGCATGGTGCGCACGATGACGTACACGCTTAAGATGAAAGCCCCCAGAAAACCGAGCACCCCCAATATGGGAGCACCGAGGAATTTCGGCTCCAAATCCGTGGTGCACAGGATGGACGACCCCAAGAAGAGACCCACGGCGATGATGGAAAGGGAAAGCCTCCCCGCCACCGCATAAAGCGTCGCCAGGGCGTTGTTGGGAAATCTCATATCCCCCACCACCGAGATCTCGCCCCTATCGAGCATATCCAGCGTATCGGAGAGCTGCCGCGGCAGGCGCGCGAGCGCCTCGGCAGATTCAACGGAGGTGCCCGCAAGCTCTATGGCTTGGCTCTTCATCCGTGAAAGGGAGAACCCCGATTTCATAACGTGATCGGATACCACCTTGAGCACATTGGTGTTGGGGGCGATCTGGGCCAACACACCCTCGATGGTCATAACGCCACGGGCCAGCATGGTGACCGAAGGGGCCACGATGAGGTTCTGGCTGCGCAAGACCTCGATGACCTCTTCCAGCATGGTGCCGATGTTGATGTCGGACAGGTCGGCGTTGCCGTATTTTTGCAACAGCACCGCCATTTGGGAGAGGAGTTGCCCCTGGTTCACCTCGCCATGCACGGTGGATAAGGCGAGCACCGCCTCTTTGAGCTGATAAGCGTTGTTGGCGGTCACGGCATAGAACATCTGGCTCACGAGCGCGCGCTGACTTGCCGAAAGCGTTCCCACCATGCCTAAGTCTATCCACACTATCTCGTCGCCACGGATGACGATATTGCCCGGATGCGGGTCAGCGTGGAAGAAGCCGTCATCGAGCACTTGGGTCACATAGCTTTGTACCAGCCTCTGGGCGATGTCCTCCATATCCGGAACGCCGGTGCCGTCTTCTGCCTGGTCTGAGGCAGCCTTTTGGGGCTTCACGGCGAACGCCACGCCCTTGCCGGCCGAGACTTCCGCTTGAACCTTCGCGCTGCCCGTAGGTGCTGCGCTCAAGGCCACGCCATCGCCCAGCTCCACATCCAGATCAAGCCCGGTGGGAATCTCCTTCTCAAGGGAGAAGGCGACGCCATCGCAGGACGCCTCCTCGCTTCCGTCTGCTGCATGGCCTTGGATTCTCTCGGCCAGGTCGTCGACTTCGATACCCTGGACGTATTCCATCACCAGCACGGACTCCGTTGATACCGCCGGATACGGCAGCGGCGAGGAGATTCCCGGCTGGCCTTCTATCTCCCGGTGGAAGCGGATGAGGTTGTTCAGCTCTATGGTGAAGTCCACCTCATTGGCCGTCGTGCGCTCCAGTTCCGTGACGAAGCTCTCCAGATTCAGCATCATGGATTCCTTGGAGGGCACCACGAACTCGCCCCAAGCGAGGATGTGCTTCATCATGGTTATATCTTCCGCCATCTGCTGGACGATTCCCGGGCGGCGCACTTTCACCGCCACCACCGAGCCATCGTGGAGCGTGGCCTTATGCACCTGGGCGATGGAAGCCGAGCCCAAAGGCTTCTCGTCGATAGAGGAGAACACCGTTTGCCACGGCGCTCCATAGGCCTCATCCAAACAGCTCAGAACCGTATCGAAGTCCATGGGGGCAACGTTTGCTTGGAGTTTCTCGAATGCCTTGCAATAGGCCGCGGGCAGGATATCGCTGCGACTCGATGCCATCTGTCCGATCTTCACATAGGTGGGGCCAAGCGCCTCAAGCACGTCCACGGCTTTCTCCGGCGTGAGGCCCTTGGTTACCTGGTAGCGATGCATGATGCCGATGATCTCTTCCATGCGCTTCGGGGACGTCTTGTCCTTAAGCGTTATCTCGGCAACGCGCATGAATTCCTTGAATGTTGGCATAGGGCATCCCTCCCGGCGCTCTTTTCCTTATGCTATCAGGGGATTTGCCCAGCCGCTCTGCCACAGGGGAGCTGCAACCGAACCGTTAAGCCGCCTTCGCGGGTGAACGCTTGGTGACAAAGCCCGCTGCAGCGGCCGGGGACGGCTCATTGCCGTATCATGGAGAAAAGCGAACACGGGGATGCCATGGAAGCCTTCGAACTGATACTATTCCTTCTTGCCGCGGTGGTGGCTTCATCGGTATTGGATAAGCTGCTTCCCAGCCTGTCGCTGCCCTTGGTGCAGATAGCCCTCGGTGCGCTCATCGCCATCTTCGTCTCCACCCCCTTCGAAAGCGGCATCGACCCGGAGCTGCTGCTCATCCTCTTTATCGCGCCGCTCCACTTCAACGAGTCGCGCCATGCGGATTCAGGTGCTCTTTGGGCCAATCGTTGGGGTATCGCCTCCCTGGCCGTGGGCCTCGTCATCGCCATCACCCTTTGCCTGGGCGCCACCCTTCACGCACTTCTGCCTGCGATGCCCTTGGCATTGGCCTTCGCCCTGGGGGGCGCCATGGGATCCACCGATGCACCCGCCGTGACCTCGCTTTCCAAGGATTACCGCTTCGGGAAGCGCCACCAGACCCTCCTGATGGGCGAAGCGCTTTTCAATGACGTCACCGGCACGGTGATCTTCCAGATGGCCATCGGGTTCGCCGTTTCAGGCGCCCTATCCTTAGCCCATGCCGGCGAGGAATTCGCCCTGGACCTCTTCGGCGGCTTTTTCGGCGGAGCGCTCATGGGGGCTGTGGCCTGGGGCATCCTGGAGCTGATGCGCCGCAAGGGCTTGGATAATCCCACCGTCCACGTAACCTTGGAGCTGCTTTTGCCCTTCGTGATCTACCTCATCGCCAAGCAACTGCACATCGGAGCCGTGATCGCCGTAGTGGCCTCGGGCCTCGTGCTTTCGCTTCTCCCCCATCGCCACAACGTTCAATCGGCCCGCCAGCGCTTGCAATCGGCCGGGGTCTGGAAAACCATCGAATTCATCTTGAACGGCGTGATATTCGTGATCTTGGGCATGCAGCTGCCGCGGGTGCTGCAGCCGGCAGCCGAGGGTTCCTTGGCCAGCTCGGCGATGCTGATCGCCATCATGGTGGTGCTCCTGGTCGTTTTGGAAGGGGTGCGCTTCCTCTGGATCGTCTGCATGGATGCGGTTGACGCGAAACGCAGAGGCGCGGCTTTGAGCACCCTGTTCACAGCCCCCAGCCTGAAAAGCGCCTTGGCCATGGCATTCGCCGGCCCCAAAGGAGGCATCACGCTCTCGCTTCTGCTCACCATCCCGACCGCCTTCGCCAGCGGCGAGGCGCCGCTTGTGCGCGAGACGATCATCTCCATCGCCTCTGGCGTGATCCTGGGCACGCTCATCCTGGCCAACTTCGGCGTGCCGTTGCTCGTTTCCCACAAACACGAGACGCGAAAGACCCGGAAGCGGGTGGATTTGGAAGTGAGGCTCATCGAACGCGTCATGGAGTCCATCAAAGCGGATGCCCATATCACCGGAGCCGTGACGGCGAATGCACCGTTCGACGGCTCCACCGTAGATGAACCGGCCACGGTTATCGTGCTCAAACGCTATGCCGACCAGCTGGAAGACCTGCTGCCCCACGCCTCCCCGGAGCTGGCGGCTGAAGAACGGGCGCTGCTTGCGGAAGTGGATGAGCTCTACGGTCGCTTCGACGAGATAGCCGAGAGGATAGAGGGCTTTGACCAAGACCAAGACCAAGAAGAGCCTTCCAAGGAAAGCCCCTCGCTCACAGATCAGTTCCGGACCATGCGCGCCATCTACGATGCCGTTGAAGACGTGCAATCCCAGGCCCTGACGCGGGAGCTGGAATACATCAAGGAGATGCGCGCTACGGGTGCGCTTTCGCCCGATCACGCCAAGGAATTGCGCAACGACGTCTACATCCAACAGCTCACGCTTTAGGGCGCTTTAAGATAGGAACACCACTGCAGAGCCCTGCGCCAACGCCGTCTCAGCGCGCATCATGCGGGATCGGCTGTATTGAGAGCTAGGGCGCAACGCTGCAATCGCGCAATGACCTCGGAATCCATATCGTCCCGGAATTCCCCGCCCTCCTCAAGCAGCCGCTCGGCCTCTATGCACTCGCGGATGAAGGCTTCCTGCTGCGCATCTATCATGGCCCGGTCCCGCGCTGCCTGAAGGCAAAGATCCAAGTCGGTGGTCTGACCCACTCGCCACAGATGCAAAGTGACCAGCCGAACCGAACCCTGGAAACGCTGAACGGCAGAGACCTCGCTCATGAGCGCTTCCCCTCCGCTGCGTTTCGCTTCGTCATGGTATGGATGAGGAATCCCTCGCGAACCCCATAGCGACAGATCTCGATGCGCTTGGCATCGAAGGTTTCCAGAAGCAAGTCCACCATGGCCAAACCGCAACCTATGGTGTGGAGCCTATCGGGCACTGCCTGAGCCGCCTTGTGGGCGAAACGGCTGCGGTCCTCGGTGAGCATGGCCAGGAGGCGTGCCACATCGGAACGCTCCACCCGTCGCGGCACCTTGACAGCCCCTTCTATGGCACCCAGCATCTTCGCCACCGCTCGCACACTGCCACCCACCCCATAAAGGGTATCGTGACGGAAGTCGCTGAGGCCCTCTGTGGCCTCCAAACGCTTGCGCAAGGCTTTCCTGATCTTCTCGGTTTCCCGCTTGGTGGGCAGCACCATCTTCACGTACTGGGCGTAGGAAGACACGCTTCCTTGATCGAGACTCAGGGCCCGTTTTCCCTGGCCACCGCGGATATCCACGAGCTCCGTGGAGCCGCCGCCTATATCGATGAGCGTACCGTCTCCGATGTCGTATTCGCAAGCAGCCCCTAGCAGGTCAAGCTGAGCTTCCTGCTTACCCGAAAGCAGGCGGATCTTCCTGCCCACCGCTTTTTCGATGGCGGCCACCGCTTCTTTGGAGTTCGTGCAGTTGCGCAGCACGGCTGTGGCGAAGATCTCCACGTCGGAACAGCCCGCGTTGGCCGCCCGCACCAGATGCCGCGAAAGGATGTAGGAGGCTTTCTGGATGCCCTCCTTCGAGAAGACCCCATCAACCACGTAAGCCGAAAGCCCGGCCATCTTCTTCATGTCCAAAAGCGTGGAGAAGTCCTTCTTGGAGAATCGGCCGCCTTTGGGGGCCTTGACCTCATAGACAACGAGGCGCACCGAGTTCGAGCCCAGGTCTATCACGCCGAATTTGGACACCGGTACGCTCCTTTTCCGCAGGTTGCGCCTTTGCTTCAGGCGCGCCGCTCGCTAGTGGGTCGTATAGTAGTCCAGGCTCTTGCGCAGATGGGCGACGAAACGCTCGCCCATGGGAGAGAGCGCGGCCTCGCGGCGCTTGAGATATCCCAGGTAAAGCACCACATCGGTCTGAAGCGGAATGGTGGTGAGGGCCGAACCATCGGTAATCCCCACCAAGATGCCGCTCGTCACCGTGTAGCCGTTGATGGCCATGATGAGCTCGGTCAGCGTGGCACGGTCGGTTGTGGCCACGCGCTTCGCCCGGGGCACGTCCGAAAGCGCCTCCTCGTAGAAGGCTATCGGGGTGTCCTTCTCCTGCTCGAAATAGACATAGGGGTAATCGGCCAGCTGCTCAAGGCTCAGGCTTCGGGCATTCACGAGAGGATGGCTCGCTGGCAGGGCCACCCGGGGAAGCGAGGAAGCAAGCTCATGGAACTCCAGACCCGCCGAGGCGAAAGCCGCATCGAGCTCGCTTTTCGTGGTGGAGGTCTCCATCACTACGCCGAGCTCCGACACGCCGCTCACGATGTCATCTATCACGCCCTGAGTGGTGCGGTCGCGCAGCGCATAGCTGAAGGCGTCACCTCCCTGGGCCAAGATGGTGTGGGCGAATGATTGCACGTCGAACAGGTAGTGCTGCCCCGATACTGCGAAGTCGAATGCTGTCATGGTCATATCCTCTTCCCTACGCGCCTTTACCTATGCGTTTTCGCCTACGCGCCTTTGCGCTCATCGATGAAGCGCGATGCCTTGTGCTCCGACGAAGTGCCCAGCTTACCCGCATCATACACGATAACCTTGGCTGGGCGCACACCGGTATGCGCCTTGCAGGCCGCCTGTACGCGCGCCGCCACGGCATCGTAGGGCTCGTCGGACCCTTGAGCCCGCTCCACCGACACCTCATAGCGAGTGGTGAAGTTCTCGTCGTAGACGCGAATGGAGTATTCGCCGGTGAGCCCGCTTTCGGCGCGCACCACGTACTCTATATCGGAGGGAAACACATTCACCGCGCCCACGATGAACATCTCATCCTTGCGACCGGTGATGTGGATGCGCGCCAGCGTGCGCCCGCAGCTGCACTGCTCAGTGCTCACATAGCCGATATCCCCCGTGCGGAAGCGGATCATCGGACGGGCCTTCTTCATGAGCGTCGTGTAAACGAGTTCGCCGGTCTGCCCCGGCTCTAGCACCTCACCGCTTTCGGGGTCCACCGTTTCCACGAGGATCTGATCCTCCACGATGTGCAGCCCGTCCTTCGCCTCGCACATGGCCGCACAGGCGCCGTAGATGTCTGACAGCCCGAAGAAATCCACCACTTTGGCATCCCACAGATTCTCGATCGCCTCACGCGTCGATTGGATGGAGCCTCCCGGCTCTCCGGCTACGATGATGGTATGGATGGAGAAGTCCTTTCGGGGGTCGAGGCCCTTCTCCTTGATCTTCTCGCCTAAGGTCCAAGCGTAGGAAGGCGATGTCCAGATGATCGTTGGCTGGTATTGCTGCAACACGAAGATGAGGCGGTCAGAGGGTACCGCACCCACCCAGATGGCGAGGGCCCCCAAGCGCTGGGCGCCTATGACATCCGGTCCGCCCACATACAGGGCGAAATTGAGGCCGTGGACGTAGCGGTCGGTCGGGCGCATGCCCGCCTGCCAGAAGAGTCGCGCCTCGGTGTCTTGCCACAGATCGAAATCCTCCTGGGTGAACGGCGACACCGTGGGCACGCCGGTGGAGCCCGAGGAGGTGGCCATGAAGATCACTTCTTCTTCCGGAACCGAGCACATCTCGCCGAAAAACGAACCCACGTGCTGGGTCTCGCGCTCCGTCTTCTTGTCAATGAAGGGAAATTTCTGCAGATCAGCGAGCTCGGTGATATCTTCGGGCTTAAGGCCCGCCTCATCGAAGGAGCGCTTGTAGTACACCGTGTTCTCATAGGCATAGCGCACCATGGCCTTCAAGCGCTCAAGCTGCATCGCCTCCAGTTGAGGCCGCGGCATGCACTCTATCTCGGGATCATAGTATTTTTGGGTATAGGGGATGTCCTTTTTCGCCATTCTTATCCCTTTTCTGCTGTTCCTGATAATTCACAAGGGTTTATGAAACCAGAACATCGCAGATCAGACAAGGGATAGCGGCGTAGTTTATGCCGATTATCCGTTATCGATTCAACCGATAACGCCTCAGGAGCGCAGGAACCAGAATCCGATGCCCAGCCGCAAGGATTATGTCAGGGGACGGGGATGATGGCATATGTCAGGGGACGGGGATGATGGC
>CAZKKN010000005.1:0-42622 GCA_964553375.1 uncultured Eggerthellaceae bacterium
GCAGGCAAGGGATTCTGTGGTATAACCCACCACAGAATCCCGCAGCCGAAGCCAAGGCGCGATGCTGGTCGGACTGCGTTAGCGCATCGATCGGTCGTGGGGGAAGACCAGGGAGACCTCCGTGCCTTCTCCCTCTTCGCTCTCCAAGAAGACGCCCAGCCCCATCTTCGTGGCCATCACTGCAACCAGGTACAGCCCCATGCCGGTCGCTTTGCCGCGCATGCGACCGTTTTGACCGGTGAAGCCCTGATTGAAAACCTGCGGTACGTCGGCAGCCGGGATGCCTTTGCCGTTGTCGGTCAGGGTGAGCCTCGTGTTGCCATGGGGCGTGCCCTCGTTTTGGCGGGACGCGGTGAAGCGGATCTCCGTGGCACCGTATTGGGCGGCGTTCACCACGATCTGCCCCAGCATGAAGATGACCCAGGTCTTATCGGCCAAGACAGGGCAGGGGTCGGGCAAATGGAAGACGGGAGTGCACCCCTGCTCTATGAGGAAGCGGGCATTGCGTTTGCAAGCCTCTCGGCAAAGCGTTGACAGATCCACCTCGCGGATGTCGTAGTCGTTGGAAACGTTGGTTGAGCGGGCGAAGAAGAGCGCTTGCTCCACTTGGCGCTCTATGGTCTCCAGCTCTGCGGCAAGGGCCGATGCCGCCTCTCCCTGGAGACGCTGGGCGGTCAGGGTGGCTGCAGCGATAGGTGTTTTGGTCTCGTGGATCCAAAGCTCCACATAGCGGCGGTGATCCTCCATGGCTTTAGTGGTCTCGAAGAGCTCTGCGCTGGCCATAGCGCCCAGATGGCTTACCATATCGAAGGCGAGAGACCCTTCTAAAAACGAGGGCTCTTCCAGCAATGACACTGCTTCGGCAACGGTCTGGGCTTGGGAAAGCGCCTTTTGCGTGTTCTTCCAGAATCTGCGTTTCCGCAGATAATCGCCAACGAGGGCAACGGCGATCAAAGAGGCGGAAAACGAGATGACCAGGATGATGGAGGGGACATTCAGGGCCATGACGGCAAGCACGAGCGCTATGGCGCCGAGGCCGAAAACGCTCAGAAGCACGGCAAGCCAGCGATCACCGAGATAGGTTGCGAAGGTGAATCGTCTCAGGTCGAGGTCTCGCATCAAAGACCCCTAAACGGAATAGCCGATGCCGCGGTGCGTTCGGATGAAATCCGGCGGCGCATCGATGGAGTCCAGCGCTTTGCGCAGGCGGTTCACATTCACCGTGAGCGTGTTGTCGTCTATGAAAGCGTCGGACTCCCATAGCTCGCACATGATGTCTTGACGGGAGACGATCTGCCCTGCGCGCGCCATGAGCAGCCCCAGGATGCGCATCTCGTTGCGGGTGAGGTCTGCGCTTTTCGCCGCTGTACCCACGATAGCGCGGTTGGGGTCAAGGGAGACTCCTCGATGCGAGAGGATGCGGCCTTCGCCAGCGCTTTGGGATTCCCGCAGCGCCGCTTGGATGCGAGCAAGCAACACGGCCGGGCGATAAGGTTTGGTCACGTAGTCGTTCGCCCCCAACCCCAAAGCCATGACCTCGTCGAATTCAGCGGTGGAGGAGGTCAGCATGATGATGGGCATCTGGGAGTGCTCGCGGATGTCGCGGCAGATCTCGTGGCCGCTTGTATCCGGTAAGGTGAGGTCGAGCACCACACATCCCGGGGAAAGCTCCAGCGCTTCCTGGGCCGCTTGGCGGAAATCCTCGCAAAACGCCACGTCATAGCCTTGAAGCTTCAATAGGCGCATAAGCTCCTGGCGCAAAGCGGTATCGTCTTCCACGATGTAGATCAGCGTAGCCATGGGAATCCTTTCCAGGCTCTTTCGCGCCCTTCGTCGGTCTTGGATTATAGCAACCCCCTCGGGCGCTCGGGCTGGGGCTCCATATCATTTGCAGGCTCTACAAGCGTGATTCTCTCGCAATCGGGCGCATGAGCCTCCGTGCGAATCCTTGCAGCCTCGGCGACCGGCCATGTGTTGTTCTGGCGGGCAGGCTCGGCGTAAAGAGCCGTAAGGCGTACAATGAACACATAAGAATTATGACTCGTACTGGGACGCATCGACCGGAAGGGCGCATGGATATTCAGTTTTCAAGGCGGACAGCCCTGCTCATCTTGTGGGACATCGCCGCAACCTTCTTGGCTTATTTCTTGGCATCGCTGCTCACGGGGCTTGTGGATGAGGTCTT
The DNA here is from genome assembly GCA_964553375.1 of uncultured Eggerthellaceae bacterium. Classification (GTDB taxonomy): domain Bacteria; phylum Actinomycetota; class Coriobacteriia; order Coriobacteriales; family Eggerthellaceae; genus UBA9715. Next base: position 2,186 of record CAZKKN010000005.1, read on the forward strand.
CGAGACCCATGAGATCTATTTCGTATTGGGCGCTGCGGTAGTGGTGAACCTCCTGACTTATGCGCTATTCCGCCTGTACAACAGCTTATGGGAATACGCTTCCATCGACGAGGTGCTGCGCATCGTCATAGCTGTGGGCCTTGGCACGCTCATCACCGCTGTGGTGCTTTGGATGCTGGGGGAGTGGATTCCCATCCGTGTCTATTTCGTGTCCATGTTCCTCATGATCTTCTTCGTGGGCGGCTCGCGAATGCTCTTCCGGTTCGCCCGCAGCAAACGCAACACGCTGCATCGTGCCAAGCAGGCCGACGTTCGGCCTCGCACGTTGGTGGTGGGCGCGGGCGAGACCGGGTCGCTTGCCATCGCCCGCATGGGGAACAAAGACCCCAATATGCCCGGTACGCCCATCGTTGCGGTTGACGACAACCCGACCAAGCGCGGAAAGCGCATCCATGGGGTGCGCGTGCTGGGCGCAAGCGAGGATATCCTTGACTTGGTGGATCGCTTCGACATCGAGCAGATCGTAGTGGCCATCCCCTCGGCTTCCATCGATCAGCGCAAGCGCATCTACGAGATCTGCACCCAAACCGATTGCAGCTTGCGCACTTTGCCGAATGTGCGCGAACTGCGTGTGGACGAGATAAGCGACGTTGCGCTGCGCGAAGTGGATGTAGCCGACTTGCTGGGACGCGAAGAAGTGGTGCTGAATACGCGGATGGTCTGCGGTTACATCTCCGGGAAGACCGTGCTGGTCACCGGTGGAGGCGGCTCCATCGGCTCGGAGCTAGCCCGCCAGATGTGCGCTGTGGCGCCGAAGCGCGTCGTCATCTTCGACATGTATGAGAACGACGCCTATCTGCTGCGAAACGAGATCATGCAGCAATACGATGATGTTGAGTGCATCGTGGAGATAGGGAACGTGTGCGACATCGACCGGCTGGGGGATGTCTTCAAGACCTACAAACCTGCGGCGGTCTTCCATGCGGCGGCGCACAAGCATGTGCCGCTGATGGAGCAATGCCCGCGCGAGGCGATCAATAACAACGTGTTCGGCACGCTTAACGCCGTTATGCTGGCCCACGAATTCAAAGTGGACCGCTTCATCTTCATCTCCACGGATAAAGCGGTGAATCCCACCTCGGTCATGGGCGCCACCAAGCGCATGGGCGAGATGATCGTGCAGCACTTCGCGCAGAAGTCCGACACCGTATTCGCTGCGGTGCGCTTCGGCAACGTGTTGGGGTCTAACGGGTCGGTCATCCCGGTGTTCAAGAAGCAGATCGCCTCAGGCGGCCCGGTCACCGTGACCCATCCCGATATCGAGCGCTTCTTCATGACGATTCCCGAGGCATCGCGACTCGTCATCCAGGCGGGTGGTATGGCCCAGGGCGGCGAGATATTCATCCTGGATATGGGTGACCCCGTTAAGATCGTGGATTTGGCGCGCAGCCTCATCACGCTTTCGGGCTTGCGCCCCGAGCAAGACATAAAGATCGTGTTCACGGGCTTGCGACCGGGCGAGAAGATGTATGAGGAGCTGCTCATGGACGAGGAGAACACCTTGCCCACCAAGATGCGCTCCATCATGATCTCCACGGGTAAGAGCGTGGGTTTCGATGAAGTGGAAGCGAAGCTCGGAAAACTGCGCGATACCCTCGATGACGACGACGAGACGGCGCTGCGCGTTCTGGAAGAAGTGGTGCCCACCTATACCGTTACGAGAAACGATGACGAAACGGAAGGAAACTAGATGGCGACCTATGATTATCTGGTGGTTGGAGCCGGCCTGACCGGTGCGGTCTTCGCTCAAGAGGCGAAGAAGGCCGGTAAGAGATGCCTTGTCATCGACAGGCGCGATCATGTGGCCGGCAACGTGTATACCAAGGATGTGGAAGGCATCCAGGTGCATGTGTATGGGGCCCATATCTTCCATACGTCGCTCAAAAACGTCTGGGATTACGTAAACCGGTTCGCTGAGTTCAACAACTACGTCAATTCGCCCATCGCCTACTACAAAGGCGAGGTTTACAACATGCCCTTCAACATGAACACGTTCAGCAAGATGTGGGGTGTGGTCACGCCGGAAGAAGCGCGGGCGAAGATCGATGAACAGATCGCGCTGGAGGGCATAGGCGAGCCGCGCAACCTCGAGGAGCAGGCGCTTTCCCTGGTGGGACGCGATATCTTCGAGAAACTGGTGAAGGGCTACACCGAGAAGCAGTGGGGGCGCGACTGCGCGGATCTGCCGGCTTCCATCATCAAGCGACTGCCTTGTCGGTTCACGTACGACAACAACTATTTCAACGATCGCTACCAGGGCATTCCCATCGGCGGTTACACCAAGATGGTCGAGTGCATGCTCGAAGGGGTGGACGTGCGCTTGGGGGTGGAGTATCGCGACTTGATCGCCCAGGAGCCGGATATCGCCGAGCGCATCATCTATTGCGGGCCGATCGATGACTTCTACGACTTCAAACTGGGAAAACTGGAGTATCGCAGCCTGCGCTTCGAGTCGGAGGTGCTCGACGAGGAGAACCACCAGGGCGTGGCGGTGGTGAACTATACCGAGCGCGAGATCCCCTATACGCGTATCATCGAGCATAAGCATTTCGAGTTCGGCACACAGCCGAAAACCGTGATAACCCGCGAATATCCCGCTGACTGGAAGCCGGGTGACGAGCCATATTATCCCATCAACGACGAGCGCAACACCGAGCTTTACGAGGCGTATCGCAAGCTTGCGGAGGATGAGGGGAATGTGGTGTTCGCCGGGCGCTTGGGTGGTTACAAATACTATGACATGGACAAGGCCATTGCGGCGGCATTCGAGCTCGTTGAGCATGAGCTGGGCGTGAAGCTGTAGGCATCGGGAAGGGCAGCCATGAGTTCACCGGCGGTTTCTATCATCGTTCCTGTCCATGATGCCCAGGATTTCCTGGCGGAATGCTTGGCGAGCATCGAGCGTCAGACCCTTGAGAACATCGAAGTCATCTGCGTCAACGATGCCTCAACCGATGAGAGCCGCGATATCATCGAGGCGTTCGCCAGCCAAGATGCCCGGTTCAAGCTGCTCGATCTGGCCCGCAACCTGGGGGTTTCGGCCGCCCGCAATGCGGGCATGGACGCCGCGCAGGGAGAATACGTGATGTTCATGGATGCCGACGACTGGTATCCGGCAGATACCACCGTTGAGCACCTCTATAACGCGGCGAAAAGCCACGGCATGGCCATTGCGGCCGGTGAGACCACGGAGGTTGATATGGAATCCGGCCGCCTGCGGACGGATTTCCGCGATGATGAGCACCTGCATATCTATAACTTCGACCGCGAAGGCGTGGTGGAATACCGAGAGTGGCAAGGGGATTTCCGTTTCACGAGCTTCATCTTCTTACGGCAGCTCCTTACGAAGAACGCCATCCGTTTCCCCGACCTGGTACGTCACGAGGATCCGGTATTCCTGGTGAAGGCGTTGCTGGCCGCCGGCAGCTTCTATGCGATTCCCGAACCGGTGTATCGCTACCGGGTCAATTACAAGGGGACGACCGAGCGACGGCTTTCCCGGCAAGCTCTGGATGATGCCGTTGAGGCTCACCTGCAGCTTTTGATGCTGGCTGAGGAGAATGACTTGCAGCAGCTGAGGTCCCTGGTGGTAAAGTCTCTGCGCTGGTATCTGGCAACCCAATCCCCCGAGGCCTATGCGGCGGTGGATGAGGTTTACAACTCCCATTCCTACCGGTTGGGTGATCGCCTGCTCGGTCCGGTGCGGGTGGTGCAAAAGGTGCTTCGTGGCTTCACGGGCGCTTTGGGGAGCGGGCGGCGATGAGCGTTTCGGAGCTGCAAAGCGAACAGGGAGCTGCGAAGGCGCGGGTGCCCATCGCAGCCGTGGTGGTCACGTACAATCGCAAGGACCTTCTTTTGGAATGCATCTCCCATCTGCGCTCTCAGGAGATATCGCGGGCCCTCCATAGCGGGCAGCCGGCACCGGTGGAGAGCCAAATGGACATCCTGGTGATAGACAACGCGAGCACCGATGGCACTGCCGAGGCGCTGGCCCCCTTGGTGGAGGCGGGAGCCATTCGCTATTTCAATACGGGCGAGAACCTTGGAGGTGCGGGCGGCTTCAACTTCGGCATGCGCAAAGCCGTGGAAGAAGGCTATGATTTTTGCTGGGTGATGGACGACGATTGCCTGGCGCAGCCCGATGCCTTACAAGGGTTGATCGATGCCGATTACGGCTTGGAGGGAGACTACGGGTTCCTCTCAAGCGTGGCCCGCTGGACTGATGGCTCCATCTGCAAGATGAATGTGCAGCGCCATCCGCTTACCCACGACATCCAGGACTTCGATATCGATCTGCAGCCTTGCACCCTGGCCTCATTCGTGAGCCTGTTCGTGCCCTGCCGCGTGATCGCGGAGGTGGGGCTGCCCATCAAGGACTTCTTCATCTGGACGGACGATTGGGAGTTCACTCGGCGCATCTCGCGTCGCTACGATTGCTTTGTGGTGGGAACGAGCCGTGTGACCCATGCTTCGGCCAATAACGGGGCCGGGACCATAGTGGATGACGTGCCGGAGCGGATCGATCGCTATCGGCTCATCTATCGCAATGATGTGGTGCTTTATCGCGAAGAGGGCCTTTTGGGCTATGGTTTTCTTGCCGCGCGGGGTCTCGCGCATATCGCGCGGGTGCTTCTGAAGTCACCCGATCACAAGATGAAGAAGGTGGGCATAATCCTGCGCAGCAACCTGGATGGTCTATGGTTCCACCCCGAAATAGAGTTCCCAACGCGCTAGAGAAGGAAGTCCATGGAAACAGTTAAATTGGCGAATGTGCTCCTTGAGGCCGAGGATTACCTTGCCGAGGCGCCGGAGCTTCTTTTCATCAAGCATGAAGGTGCGCGCTGTAACTATGACCGGCGATCCCAGGCTTTGAAGCTGAGCGGATTGGTGGATTTCACCACGTACCTCAATGCGCTCTCGGTGGCGAAATGGGTTGCCTACACCGCCATCGACCAGGTAAAGCTGCACATCGAGGTTGCAGGTGACGGGTGCGTTATCGCCACGCGATCGCTTTTCCGTACCGAAAGCGGAAACTTCGCCTCCGAGGTTCCGCAGGCCTATGAGCTGGCTGCGAGCCAGGAGTTCGAAAGCCACGATATCACCATGCCCCTGGCCTGCACCGTTGCCGGTTTCTCCGTGATGACCGAAGGCGATGTGGAGATCCGCAACGCCTACTATTACACGGAGGTGGCGGCGGAGCGCGTGCAGCCGACCTCGATCGCGCTGTGCACCACCACGTTTCGCAAGGAAGACTACATCGTTCCCAACATAGAGCGCATCCGCAAAGGAGTGCTGGGTTGCGGTGATGCCATCGCCCATAACTTCAAGATGTTCGTGGTGGATAACGGCCGCACCCTTGATGCGGAGGCGCTTTCGGGTGATGGGGTGCAGATCATCCCCAATCCAAACGTTGGCGGCTCCGGCGGTTTCGCCCGAGGCATGATCGCAGCCCAGGACGACCCTGCTGTTTTCACCCATGTGGTGCTCATGGACGACGATGTGCGCATGCTCACTGAGAGCTTCAAGAGGCTCTATGCGCTGCTTTCCCTGCGCACCGAAGAGTACCGCAATGCTTGCGTGAACGGTGCGATGCTGCAGCTTGAGAACCCCGTCATGCAATTCGAGGATGTCTCCTATGTGCGGCGCATCGGCGGGTACCAGAAGATCAAGCATTGCATGGCCATGGACGACCAGGAGAACCTGGTGGAAAACGAGCTCATAGATGTAGAGGTTCCCGGTGCCTACGGGGCGTGGTGGTTCAGCTGCATCCCCATGGAGCTGGTGGAGCGCGAAGGGTTGCCGTTGCCGTTCTTCATCCGCTGTGATGATGTGGAATACGGTGTTCGCTGCCAGACGAAGTACATGACGATGAATGGCATCTGCGTTTGGCATGAGCAGTTCGTGGGTCGCTTCAATGCGGCGGTGGTGTGCTATCAGTACGCACGTAACATCATGGTGACCAATGCGCTTCACGGGTGCTGCGATGAGCGGATGCTCCTGTTGCAGTTCTGGCGTACGTTCCGCTATTACCTTCGCACGATGGATTACGGCTCTGCGGAGTTGTGGCTCGATGGATTCGCCGATTACCTCAAGGGGCCTTCGCTTCTCATGGAGGCCGATGGCAGCGCGCTGATGAAGGAGAACAGCGCCAAAGGCGAGAAGCTTCTTCCCCTCGACCAGCTTGATCCCGCGGTGGTTGGGGTGCTTAAGTTCGATCCTGATTGGCTCACGGGAGATTCCGATAACACGCCGCTTTGGTACAAGGTGGCGCTCACCATTCCCCATGACCGTCATTATCTGCCGGATGGCCTGCTGAGCGATAAGCCCGGCGTGCTGACTCAGGGAGCGGGTGACAATTTCACGCCCTGGCAGCAGTCGGCTCGCCGCAAGACGTTGGTTGCATTGAGCCCTGATGGGAAGTTGGGGGCAATCCGCAGGTTGGATCGCGAGCGCTATCAGCAGCTGGTTGATCGCTATCGGAATCTGATGCGCGAGTATGCGCGTCATGGGGGAGAGGTGGCGCAGGCCTATCGCGATGCGCAGCCCCAGATGACCTCCAAGGACTTCTGGATGGAGTATCTGGAAAGACTGGCCTGATTCGAGCGGCCGGCTCGAACTAAGCGCGCCTGTTGAATGCGAGGCCGATTCTGCAGCCCAAGAAAACCGTGGTATAGTGCGCCAGCACCACGGTTTTCGCAGGGCGAAGCCAAGGCCGAGCGTTCGACCGGCGCGTTAAAGCTTACAGTCGGAGCTAGCGTAAGGGGGTTTGCCTACAGCTACTCGCTGGCAGGGCATTTCTCGTAATGGGCGATCTTGCCCAGCTGCGTAAGCGGCTTCACCCCTTACGCTAGCCCCTAGCACTGGATAAAGCCACGGTTTCTTGTGCTGCGGAATTGGCCTCGCATTCGAACCTGCCTGCTGAACTTTTGTCTGTAGAATCGCTCAACCGCGAGGTCTATCCACGTTCCTACAGTAGGTCCTGTTACATGTTGCGGTAGGCTTCGCAGACTTCTTGCACGTCGCCGATCATGCGCATGTGGCCCTTCTCTATCCACACCGCCTTCTTGCATACGCGCTCGACCTGCTCGATGCTGTGGGAAACGAAGAGGAGCGTGGTGCCGTGCTCGTCCACCAGCTTCTTGATGCGCTGCTCACATTTCTCTTGGAAGCGGAAATCACCCACTGAAAGCGCTTCGTCCACCACCAGGATGTCGGGGATCGTAGCTGTGGCAATGGAGAATGCGACGCGGGCCACCATGCCCGAAGAATAGTTCTTCATGGGCATGTCCAGGAATTCGCGTACTTCAGCGAAGTCCACGATGTCGTCGAAGCGCTCCTTGATGAATTCCTTGCTGTAGCCCAAAAGCGCGCCGTTGAGATAGATGTTCTCTCGCGCAGTGAGCTCCATGTCAAAGCCGGCTCCCAGCTCGATGAGCGGGGCGATGGTGCCTCCGATGGCCACGCGCCCCTCGCTGGGGTCCAGCACTCCTGCGATAAGCTTCAACAAGGTGGATTTGCCCGAGCCGTTCGTGCCCACGATGCCATACTGCTCGCCGCGGTTCACTACGAAATCGATGTCTTCGAGCGCCATGAACTTCTTGAAGTGCAGCTGGCGTTTCATGATCTTGATGAAATACTCCTTCAAGTTCGTGAGCTGCTCAGATGCTATGTTGAACATCATCGAGACGTGGTTTATGACGATAATCGGCTCGCTCATGGCATTCCTAGATGTGAAGGATGAACTTGCTTTGTGTCTTGCGGAAAACGATGAAGCCCACCAAGAAGGTGACCGCCGCCATGCCAAGGCAGATCAGGCATTCCAAGAGCCCAGGGTTTATGTTCCACATCATGATGTCGCGGAAGAATTGCACGTAATGGAACATGGGGTTGAATTGCATGACCTGCTGCATCCAGCCGGCGAGCATATCGTAAGGGTAGAAGATGGGAGTGGCGTAGGTCCAGGCGGTGATGACCACACTCCACAGATGCATGATGTCGCGGAAGAATACCGCAAGCGCTGAGAGCAGAAGGCTAAGCCCCGCGCTGAACATGGTGACGCACACAATGAGGAACGGCAGGCCCCAAAGCGCATAGATAGAGGGCATGACCTGGAAATAGGCCATCACAATGACCACGGCGATCAACGAGATGGCGAAATTCACCAGCTCGAAGGTGGATTTCTCCAGGGGGAAGAGCATCTTCTCGATACGGATCTTCTTGATGAGCGCTTGAGCGTCCACGATGGAGGTCACCGAATCGGTGGTGGCACGGCTCATGAACTCGAACAAGATGCTTCCCAAGATGAGGTAGAGCGGGAAGTTCTCGATCTGGAAGCGGAACATGTAGGAGAATACCGCCGCCATGACCACCATCATGAGCAAGGGGTTGAGGATGGACCAGAGAACGCCCAGGACGCTGCGACGGTATTTCAGCTTGAAATCACGCGTGACCAACGACTGGAGCACGAATAGATTGTGCCGCAGCTCGCTTCCGTGCTTCACCCGCTTAAGCGCCTGGTAGGCGGCATCGGTGTCGACGGCCGAAACACAGGTTGGTTGCTGGTTCGTCTCTATGGTTTCCATGGAGCATCATTATAGCTTACGGTGTCGGGATGGGCGTCCGTGGCAACAAGAGCGCACCGATGCACCGGCGGATGAACATCGGCTCTCAGTCCAGGCGGTAATAGGTGTTATTGCGCATGAGATTGGGACCTGTGTACGGGTCGCCTTCAGCGAAGGGCTTGGGCCAGCAGGCCATGAACCGTTGGCGTTCGCTCTCCCAGCGGGCCATTTTGCCTGGGTTGCCTTCTTCGCGTCCACGGGAGGCGAATTCCTTGTGGTAAAGCACCGCGTAGGGTGCGAAGGTGACAAGCTTTCCGTGTTCGAGCACGCGCATGCAGAAGTCGATGTCGTTGAACCCAACGGCAAAGGCCTCGTCGTATCCGCCCAGCTCTTGGAACAGGTCCTTGCGCACCATTTGGCAAGCACCGGTCACGGCGGTGAAGTTTCCTGGCAAGCATGCCCGATCAAGGTATCCACCGTCGGTGGTGGTGCGAAATTGGTTGACATGCACCACCGCATCCCAGGGCCCCACAGCGATGCCTGCATGCTGGACCAGCCCATCCTTATATAGGAGCTTCGCTCCCACCACCCCCACTTCCGGACGTTGCAGATATCCAAGCATCTCCTCTATGAAATCGGGGGTGATGACTTCGGTGTCGTTGTTGAGGAGCAGCAGGTATTCGCCTCGTGCATGCTGGGCCCCATAATTGACGATGAGCGAATAGTTGAAAGCGTCCGGCCATGTTACGACGCGGACTCTAGGGTCGTTTTCGAGGCATCGATAGAGTTCGAAGGTCTGGTCTTGCACGCTGTTGTTCTCAATGATGACTATCTCGTAATCGTCGTAAGTGGCCTTTCCCAAAATGGAATCTATGCAGGCTTTGAGCAGATCAGGGTGATCTTTGTTGGGAATCACGATGCTTACGAGGGGGCGGGGGTTCGGAAGCGCATAGCGAACACGCATCGTGTGTGGCTTCGGGCCGTCCTCAACAGTGCTGGGCAGTCCGCGCTGCTGGAGGTGCTGGCGAAGGGCGTCCTGAAGTTGATCGCTTTCTGCCAGGGTAGTTGTTGCGTAGGGCGCGGCAGGCACATGGCTGTGGAAGAGCACACGGGGAATATGCTTGAATCTGCGATTCTGTCCATAAGCCTGGAGCGTTTGGCTGTAGCGCCAGGCGCTGGGTTCGGAAAACGATGGGGCAATGGCGGATTCAGAGAAGATGCTGCGGTCGAAGAAGGTAAGTTGGCCAACCCAGTTCCAGCAATAAAGGAGGTCAACGTTAAGCCTTGACTTGAATACGGGGCAACCTGGAGCGCCGTTATCGCCGAAGGCGTCTTCATCGCAGTAAAGCACCTCCGGGGTTTCGCCGGTTTTCGCCTGCGAGACCTCCCGGGCAAAGGCGAACAGCGCATCCGGCTCTAAGCGGTCGCCGCTCTGGATGAATGCGATATGGGTTCCCTGGGCGCTTGCAAGCAGCAGGCCCGGTCGATTCAGAGGCCATTCGGGGGAGATCGCCTTCACCCGGCTATCCGCTTTCGCCCTTGGCGGCAATGAGTCCGGCTCAATGGGGACAAGCGCCTCCCAGGCATTGAAGCTTTGGGCCTGCAGGGATTCAAGCGTCCGATCGAGGTTTTCCCCAGGGCCATCGGCACAATCGATGAAGATGCTGAAGAGCATCTGCCTGTCATCCAGGATGCGTGCCCCCTCGTCGCGTTGGGCCTCCAGCTGCGAAGGTTGCGCCTGATGGTTTGACAACCAGCGGCGATAGCCTTCGGGGTCATCGCTCGCGCACTTCATGAGATTCACGGCTTCTTTCTTAAGGAGAGCCGTTTGAGCTGCATCCACAACGGCAAAACCTGGGGCTAGGGCATCTTCGGCCTCAGAGCCTCTTGGGTCACTCGCCAAGAGGATGAAGTGGTCATATTCCTCAGGCGTGATCAGCGAGAACGTGGCCTTATTCGGGAGGCGGCCCTCCTCGTCGCCCTCCTGAAGCTCATCCAGGATCGCCTCTGCCTCCAAAGGGTGGCCCTTTCCGTCCAGAAGGGACAAACGGGGTGGGAGATGAGGGTCACCGATCCATTCCGCTTGGCAGCGCCACACCGCGCCATCGTTTCCATTGAACCTTTGGGATACGCGGCACTGATACTGGTGATAGGTGAACCGCCGTTCGAAATCACGGATAGAAGCGCAAAGGGATGCCTTGATGCGGTAATTCAAGCGGGAGAGCCATTTGCCTTTCTTGCCTTTGAGTGCGAAATCGGCTTTTTGGAATCGCATTTCGTCGGGCACGAAGCAAAGCTCTATCTCGGCATCTTCCACCGTGGGCGTTTCAACTACCCAACGATTATCGGATGGATCCGAAGCGCACAGCGGGTAGGCATTGGCGGGAAGGGACCGGCCGTTCACAGAAGCGGTGCATTCCAGGCCATGGAACGGAGCGAACGAGCTCACTTCGAACAACAGATAGGTTTTCCCTTCGCCCCGGCAAAGGCAGAGGAGCTGGAGCCGAAGCGGATGCAGGGTGTCGCTGCCGAAAAAGCGGTTCCATAGAGCGCTAACCTGAGCCATATGCTGCTCTTCGTCAGCAGGGGAGAGCTCGTCAACATCCCTGAGAAGGTACGGGACGGTCCAATCGAAAATCCTTTGGCGGTGGGTCTCCAAAAGTCCCAACTCGTCCCAGCTCGCAAGGACGCGCTGCACCAAGGGGACGTGAGAGCTCAAACGCGCTTGGACATCATCGCGGGTGTCCATGAGCGACCCTTCGCGCTGCACCCTATAGTGATAGAGCTTGTTCGGGATCGAGGCTATAGTGCCAACGCGAGGATAAAGGGCGAACTGGAACACCACGTCCTCACCGAAGGGGAGAGTCTCATCGAAACGCACACCTGAGGCCGAAAGCGCATCCCTGCGAACCGCATTGCGCCAGACAAAGGGTGTGGTGTAAGGGGCGAACATGAAGTCCACATCGAAATCGCTTTTCATCTCGGCCCGCGGTGAGAGCGCCTCCTCAAACCATGGTGTTGAATTCTGCTCCGGCTCCACTTGAGCGCCGAATACCAATGCATCGGCTCCGGAGCCTCCCATGGCATCTGCGATGACCTCGCAAAAATGCGGATCAACGAAATCGTCTCCGTCAACGAAAAGCAGGATATCGCCCGATGCCTGGTCAATACCATAATTTCGCGCCGAGGAGAGACCGCCGTTTGCTTTCTCGTGGACTATGAAACGGCTATCCCTGCTCGCGAAGGAATGCGCGATGGCTGCAGAACCATCCGTGGCCCCGTCGATCACGCATATCACTTCGAAATCCTTGAACGTTTGGTTTTCGAGAGAGGATAGGCATTCTGTGAGAAACCGGTCGATATTGTAAATGGGCACTATGACGCTGAATCGAGGCATGGAGCGAACTCCCAGGGTAGAGGCATGCTTATATAGCAAAGAATGGTACCACGCTTTCCTTTTGTGGCGGGATATGACAGGAATCGATCGTGTTTGCCAGTATTTCGGTGAGTGTAGGATAATGGGAATCCGAATCCGACTACGCAGCAGCGGCGAATGAAAGGCTGGAAGATGAAAGGCATAATCCTTGCAGGAGGAAGCGGAACGCGGCTGTATCCGCTGACTACGGTGACTTCCAAGCAGCTGTTGCCGATCTATGACAAGCCCATGATCTACTACCCGCTTTCGGTCCTCATGATGGCGGGCATCCGCGATGTGCTCGTTATCTCCACCCCTGCGGATCTGCCGAACTTCGAGCGGTTGCTCGGAGACGGCTCGCAATTCGGCATTTCCATCGCCTATGCCGAGCAACCTTCCCCCGACGGGCTCGCTCAGGCATTCATCATCGGTGAGGATTTCATCGTGGGAGATTCCTGTGCGCTTGTGCTGGGGGATAACATCTTCTATGGCAATGGGCTGAAGCGCCACTTGCGCCGTGCTGTGGAGGATGCCAAAACCCAAGGTGGGGCCACGGTATTCGGGTATCATGTGGACGATCCCGAGCGTTTCGGCGTAGTGGAATTCGACGAGGAATACAACGCGATCTCCATTGAGGAGAAGCCGGAGAACCCTAAAAGCAACTATGCGGTGACCGGCCTTTATTTCTACGATGAGCGGGTGTGCGATTTCGCCAAGCAGGTCAAGCCCTCAGCTCGTGGCGAGCTGGAGATCACCACATTGAACCAGATGTATCTCGAAGACGGATCGCTCAACGTGGTCACATTGGGACGAGGTTTCGCTTGGCTGGATACCGGCACCATGGAGAGTCTTTTCGAGGCATCGGAATTCGTGCGCGTCATAGAGCGGAGCCAAGGCATTCCGGTCTCCATTCTGGAGGAGATAGCCTTTGAGAACGGGTGGATCACCCACGAAGATCTCATGGCTGCGGCCAAGCGCTTCGAGAAGAGCGAATATGGGCGCTACTTGCTGAAAGTCGCGGAAGGGAAGATCGTCCCGCGAAAGGAGCGCGACTAAGTGAAGCTGCTTATCACCGGTTCCCGCGGTCAATTGGGAAACGAGCTCGCCCGCTGCTTGGATACGATGGAAGCCGAGATAGGCCCCATTCCCGAAATATATCGTGATGCCCAGGTGGATCTGGTGGATTACGATGCCTTGGACATCTCCGATGCGGCGGCCGTGAGCGCATGGTTCAAGGCTCATGGACCTTATGATGCGGTGTTCAATTGCGCCGCTGTGACCAATGTGGACGGTTGCGAGGCCGATGAGGAAGGCGCCTATGCCGTGAATGCCTCGGGTGCCGAGAACCTGGCTCGGGCGGCGAGCGATTGCGGGGCCAAGCTTGTCCATGTTTCCACGGATTACGTCTTTCCGGGCACAGAAGAGCGTCCGCGCACCGAAGACGACCCCACGGGTCCTCTTTCGGCCTATGGGCGCACGAAGCTTGCAGGGGAGAAGCTCGTTTCCGCCGCTTGCCCCCGCTCCTTCATCGTGCGCACTGCGTGGCTCTATGGTTATGTTGGCCGCAATTTCGCCAAGACTATGATGAGCCTGGCTCGCAAAAATGGATTGATAGCAGTGGTGGCAGACCAGGTGGGAAATCCCACCAGCGCAAACGACTTGGCCTATGAGATGCTCAAGCTCGCTGCGACGGATGGCTACGGCGTTTACCACTGCACCAATAACGGTACGTGCAGCTGGTTCGATTTCGCGTCTGCTGTGGTGGATGGCGCTGGGATCCCTTGCGAGAAAGAGGCGCTCACTTCGGCGGCGTATAAAGAGCGATTCCCTCAGTCGGCTGATCGCCCTCGGTTCTCCAGCCTTGAGAATAAGCATTTACAGGAGACCATTGGCGACGAGATGCGCCCTTGGCAGGAGGCGCTTGCGAAATATTTGGACAACCTCGAGGAGTTGGGAGCTTAAGGATGGATCAGGCGTTCGAGCCGAAGCGCATCGTTGTTACCGGCGGCGCAGGCTTCATCGGCAGCAATTTCGTCCATTGGGTGGTGGAGAACAAGCCCAGCGTGCATGTGACCGTGCTGGATAAGCTGACCTATGCAGGAAACCCCGATAACATCGCGGGCATCCCCGATGAGCGGATGGAGTTCGTGAAGGGTGACATCTGCGATGCGGCCTTGGTGGATGAGCTGCTTGCCCGGACCGATGCCGTGGTGCATTTCGCGGCGGAGTCCCACAACGACAACTCCATAGCCGATCCTGAGCCCTTCGTGCGCACCAACGTGGAGGGGACGTTCACGCTTTTGGAGGTAGCACGCAAACACGGGGTGCGTTTCCATCACATTTCAACCGATGAGGTCTACGGGGATTTGGCTTTGGACGATCCTGCGCGTTTCACCGAGGAGACGCCCTATCATCCTTCGAGCCCTTACAGCTCGTCGAAAGCGAGCTCGGACCTGCTTGTGCGAGCGTGGCACCGCACCTATGGCGTGCCTGTGACTATTTCAAATTGCTCCAACAACTATGGTCCGCGGCAGCATATCGAGAAGTTCATCCCGCGGCAGATCACCAACATCCTCTGCGGCATTCGCCCGAAGCTCTATGGCGATGGCCTGAATGTGCGCGATTGGATCCATACGGAAGACCACTCCAGCGCCGTGTGGGAGATACTCACCCGCGGCGTTTTGGGAGAGACATACCTGATCGGAGCCGATGGCGAGAAGAATAACCTGGATGTTCTGCGCAGCATCCTGAGTGAGATGGGAAAAGAGCCCGATGACTTCGATTGGGTGCGCGATAGGCCCGGTCACGACCGCCGCTATGCCATCGATGCAACGAAGCTTCGCCGTGACCTCGGATGGCAGCCGAAGCACACCGACTTCGCAGAGGGATTGCGTGACACCATAGCGTGGTATCGCCATAATCCCGAATGGTGGCAGGACGCCAAAGACGCCACCGAAGCCAAGTATGCCGCCCAAGGACAATAAAGGAGCGAGTCCGTGGAACGAGAGCCTATCCAATCCGGCAATTTCACCTTCACTGCAACGCGAATCCCTGGTGTGGTCATCGTGGATGTGAGAGCCTTCGGCGATGAGCGCGGCTATTTCATGGAGACCTACAAGCGCCCCGATTTCGTCGCGGGCGGCATTAACGTGGAGTTCGTGCAAGACAATCAATCGTCTTCCGTAAAGGGAGTGCTAAGGGGACTTCATTACCAAATCGAACATCCCCAATCCAAGTTGGTTCGCGTGATATCCGGCACGGTGTTCGACGTGGCTGTGGATCTGCGCGAAGGGAGCCCGACCTATGGGCAATGGGAAGGTGTTGTGCTCTCTGCCGAGAACCGGCGGCAGTTCTTCATCCCACGGGGGTTCGCTCACGGCTTTCTGGTGCTCTCCGATGCAGCTGAGTTCTGCTACAAATGCGATGACATCTACCATCCCAATGACGAGGGTGGTCTCATGTGGAATGACCCGGCTATCGGCATTGAGTGGCCGCCCCTTGAAGGGGATGCGGCGTTCGATCCAGGCAAGCTCATCTTAAGCGAGAAAGACACGAAGCATCCGCCATTTCGCATGGCGTGAAGCGAAAGAGTAAGGCAGCCGTGCGTGCAGTAGGCCAAGGATAAGCAGAAAGGGCGATTGATGGGGCTATTTGGCGAGATGACACGAGGCCAAGGCGTAATTCTGATACACCTTGTCGTCGAAGAAGGCCAGCAGCTGCCTTCTGCTGCCATATCGGTTGAAACACTTGATGGTATATGCCTTCCTTTTCGCATTGATGAACTGGAAAAGCCGGGGCATTTCATGCTTACGGTTCCTTCGTTGCAAACGCCCATTTCCGTGCGTATCAACGACGGCACAACAGAAGGTGTTGACAGTCTTCTCATCGAACCGAAGAAAGCGCGGTTTGAGTCACGGAAAAACCGCCTGCTTGGCAATCGCACAGCGCGCAATATGCGAAAGCTCAGCGAGCGCACCTATGGAGCGCAACGCTCCATCGTGGTCTCCTCGCTCATCCGTTTCGAGACAGAGGAAAAACTCGTGTTGCGCGGTTACATCGTAGAGATGGCCGCTCAGCCCTCCACCGCTTCTTTTTCGCTTCATGTGCTTGATGGGCAAGGCTGCGAAGTCGCGCTTGCTGAGCCGATGTTCCTAAGCGACTCGATTACCACAAGCAAAACGTGCCCGGCATTAAAGGAACGGGCGGTGGCGTTTTCGGTTAGCGTGCCACCTCGTTTAGGAACGTGCTTGATTTGGGCGGTGTCAGACGATCATCCGTCAGATTTCTTCTACTGCTATGAGCCGGTGACGTTTCGTGATGCTCAGGCGCACTTTGTTGAAACAGTTTGCCCAGCCGATCAAGATCCCCGATATGAGCAGTGGTTTTACGAACATCGCACTACACGAGATGAGCTGGCGGCTCAACGCCAAGCGCACTTTCCCCATGAGGCGGTGTTTTCCATAATAGTGCCGCTTTTCAATACACCTTTGGATTTCTTCCGAGAAATGGTCGATTCCGTCCTTGCGCAAACTTACAAGTATTTCGAGCTCATCTTAGTGAACGCATCTCCCGAGAGAAGCGATCTTGCTGCCGAGGTAACCCGCTATGCTCAATGCGATAGCCGCATTAAAGTGGTAAATCTGCAGGAAAACCTTGGGATCACTGAGAATACGAATGCAGGCATTCGCATAGCCCAAGGTGAGTTCCTGTGCTTTTTCGATCACGATGACGTGCTTGAGCCTGATATCCTTTATTGGTATGCAGAGGCGTTGAGCCGGCATCCGTCCATCGACCTTTTGTATTGCGACGAGGATAAGTTGCTTGATGGGCATCTTGTGACGCCGTTTTTCAAGCCGGATTGGAACCCCGATCTTCTGCGCACCATAAACTATATTTGCCATATGCTTACGGTGCGAAAGAGCATCGTGGATGATTTGGAGCTGCCCACAAGTGAAGTAGACGGCTCTCAAGACTATCATATGACCTTGCGCGTTGCGGAAAAGGCAAGGGAGATCTATCACGTCCGTCGCGTTCTTTACCATTGGCGGATCCATGCAGGCTCGGTGGCTGGCGGGGCTGAGGCGAAGCCGGAAACATCCGAAGTTGGACGACGTATTCTTCAGGCGCATCTTGACAGATGCGGCATACAGGCTGTTGCGCATTTGCAAGAGGGTATCCCTAATACGTTCTGGCTTGAATACCGTATACCCGAAGATCAGCCGCTGGTGTCCATTGTTATCCCGAGCAAAGATCATAGTGATGTGCTGGATCGATGCCTGCGCTCCATTGAAGAGTATTCGACGTATCGCTATTTCGAGATAATCGTGGTGGAGAACAATAGCACTGAACCTTCGACTTTTGAGTACTACGAGCAGATACAACAAGACAGCGATCGCATACGAGTGGTCGTATATGACGCTCAGGGAGCCGTTAATGTTTCTCAAGCGCTGAACGTCGGGGTGTCGTATGCGCGTGGGGAGTTCGTTATTCTGCTCAACAACGATACCGAGGTCATAACCCCCAATTGGATCGAGCGCATGCTGGGGCCATGTATGCGCAAGGAAGTGGGCGCTGTGGGCGCAAAGCTCCTTTATCCCGACGGGGTAATCCAGCATGGGGGCATCATCTTCCAATACAACTATCCATACAACCTTGGAGCTTGTTATTTCGCGCGTGACAGCCGTGCTTATTTTGGTTTCCTGCAGTCGACTCAAGACCTAAGTGCGGTGAGCGCGGCTTGCGTTATGGTTCGCAAAGAGGTGTATGAGCAAGTTGAAGGGTTCGACCCAGCCATTCCCACGTGTTATGACGATGTCGATTTTTGCTTGAAGCTACTCAAAGCCGGGTTGCTTGTTGTATACGAACCGTCGGTTGAGCTTTATCACCACGAGTCTCTTTCGCGAAAGAGTTTCGAATCGATCGAGAAGGATACGCGTGCGCTCGGACAGATGATGGCCCGTTACCCCGAACGTTATACGCGCTGCGACCCGTATATCAGCCCATCGTTGGAAGGAGTGCAGCGGGGCCTTGCCATACAGCATGAGGCCATAGCGATTCCGCAGTTGCCTCCCTGGAGTTGATTCGATGCGTTGTGTTGCTATTCCGCTTAGGAAGCGAATGGCTTTATACTAGGGTCATGCAAGGATATTACACATATCCCGATTCCGTTGGAGGCAAGGCGCCCAAGCGGAATCGTCCCCGGCGCATCGCGGTGGTCACCCAGGGAGTGAAGCTGGGAGATGAGACCCGCGGTTACACGCGTTTCCGGTTCCTCTGTGAGCTTCTGGCCGCTCAAGGGTTCGAAGTGGACCTCATAACATCAACCTTCCAGCATTGGGATAAGGCCCAACGCGATACCACTCGTCCCTGCTACCAGGATGCGCCCTATCGCGTCCGGTTCATCTATGAACCGGGATACAAGCGCAATCTGGACCCGGTTCGCATCAACAGCCATCGCATCTTCGCCCGGAACCTTCGAGCGTTCCTCCGCAGTCGCTTCTCCGAGAACTCCCGGGCTTATGACCTCATCTACAGCGAGATACCCCCTAATGACATGGCGCGGGCTTGCGCAGAGATCGCAGCTCAGCAAGGCATCCCTTACGTGGTGGACGTGAATGACCTTTGGCCTGAGGCGATGCGCATGGCTTTGGATGTGCCGGTGCTGAGCAATATCGCGTTCGCACCCTTTGCTCGCGACGCCCGCAAGGCCTATAACCTCATAAGCGCTGCGGTGGGTACATCCGATGAATACGCTGACGAGCCGAAGAAATACCGGTCGGATCCCTATCGTTCCATCACCGTATATGTGGGAAACCAGCTCTCCTCCTTCGATGAAGGTGCGAAGAAAAACGAAGCGGCGATCGATAAACCCGAAGGCGAGTTCTGGGTCGTCTATGCGGGTACGTTGGGCGCGAGTTATGACATCGCTACGCTCATCCAGGCATCGGTTATCGCTCAAGCCCAGGATGGCCGCATCCGTGTGAAACTTCTTGGCGATGGCCCTAATCGGTCTTCCCTTGAGCAGCTTGCCGCCGATTTGCAGGCTCCGGTGGATTTCGTAGGCTATGCTCCCTATGACCTCATGGCCGCCTACCTTGCGGCTTCGGATGTTACGGTGAATTCCCTGGTGGGTTCTGCTGCTCAGAGCATCGTGACGAAGATCGGGGATTATCTGGCGGCGGGCATCCCGCTTATCAACACCGGATCGAGCCCGGAGTTCCGCGCCAAGGTGGACTCCGATGGCTTCGGGGTGAATGTGGCGGCCGAAGATCCCCAGGCCTTGGCGGCTGCCATCGTCTCCCTTGCCCAGGATGAAGGGCTTTGCGGGGCTATGGGAAAGAAGGCCAGAATCATTGCTGAAGAGCAGTTCGACCAGCAGCATTCCTATCAACGTATCGCTGATCTGATCAATGAGCTGACTCAGGAATAGTTTTTCTATCAAGGAGATCCCATGCTTTCGTTTTCGCCTCCCGATATAGGTCAAGCAGAGATAGATGAGGTCGTTGACACGCTGAAGAGCGGTTGGATAACCACCGGGCCCAAGACCAAGCGGCTCGAGGAGGAGCTTGCCGCCTTCTGCGGAACCCCCCGGGTCGTCTGTTTGGCTTCGGCCACGGCGGCTTTGGAATGCGCCCTGCGCCTTTTGGGTATAGGTCCTGGAGACGAGGTCATAACGAGCGCTTACACCTATACGGCCAGCGCATCGCCCATCTGCCATGTGGGTGCAACGCCGGTGCTTGTGGATACGGCGCCCGATTCCTTTGAGATGGACTACCAGGCGCTGGCCCAAGCCATAACGACTCGGACCCGGGCGGTCATCCCGGTGGATTTAGCGGGGCGCATGGTGGATTATGACACCTTGTTCGAAGCTATCGATCAGGCAGGCTCCCTTTGGATGCCGGCCAATGGCGTGCAAGAGGGGATCGGACATCTTCCCATCATCGCTGATGGGGCTCACTCTTTGGGGGCGTACTATCATGGTTTGCGCTCGGGGCAGGCAGCTGATCTGACGACTTTCTCATTTCATGCGGTGAAGAATTTCACCACTGCCGAGGGTGGTGCTCTGACCTGGCGCGAAGGAGCGCTCGATAGCGACTGGGCCTATACGCAGCTCATGATGATGTCCCTTCATGGTCAGACTAAGGACGCCTTAGCAAAGGATAAGGCGGGGTCTTGGGAATATGACATCGCATTTCCGGGATGGAAATGCAATATGACCGATATCCAGGCAGCGCTCGGTCTCGCTCAGCTGAGCCGCTACGAGGGTATCCTGGCTCGCCGCCATCAGATCATAGGGTTATACGAGGACGGCCTGGCGAATGCGGATGTGACGCTTTTGGAGCACAGCCACGGCCAGGGCGCCCAAGAGGGGTTCCGCTCCAGTGGCCATCTTATGCTTGTGCGTCTGAACGGGCGAAGCGAGGCATTCCGCAATGAGCTCATCGCGCGTCTGGCCGATGCAGGGGTTCCTTCCAACGTGCATTATAAGCCCCTGCCGCTGCTCACGGCCTATCGTGATCTGGGCTTTGACATCGCCGATTTCCCCAACGCGCGTGCGCAGTTCGAAAACGAGATCACCCTGCCGCTCCACACGCTGCTCTCTGATGATGATGTATCCTTCATCGTAGAAGGGTTTTGCCGCATTAAGCGGCAGATGGAAGAAGAAGGGCTGGAATGATGACAGCTATCTCCGCGAAGGAAAAACGGGCGCTGCGCATTATAGATTACGTTGCCGAACCTCGTGTTGCCCAGGCGGCGAAGATGGTCCAAGCCCTTGCGGCGCGCCAGGGTGGCAAAACCATGCGTGAGAACTATGAGCTGCTGGGGAAGCGCGCCTTTTGCGTGGGCGCGATAGCTGCCGCAGGAGTGGCTGTTGCCGTAGTGGCGGGCGGTGTGGCCATCGGTCGCGCCATAGCCTCCCATGCAGCCAAGCGCGAGGCGGAAGAGCCCCTTGAAGATGACACGGAGGGCGATTGTTCCCTGGTGCTAGCCCGAAGCGGCTTGGAGGCGCCTCGGAACCACCGGTTCTACAGAAACTACGGCAAACGCGCTTTGGATCTGGCTATAGGCACTGCGGCCTTGCCGGTGGTGGCCCTGACCACCGCGGCATGCGGTGCGGCCATCAAGCTGGAGGACGGCGGCCCGGTTTTCTATAACGCACCCCGGGTGGGTAAGGATGGCCGTCTGTTCATCATGTACAAGCTGCGCTCCATGAAGGTGAACGCTCCGGATCTGGTGATGGAGGACGGTTCAACCTACAACGGCGCCGACGATCCGCGCATGACGAAAGTCGGGGCTTTCATGCGCAAGACCAGCTTGGATGAGATCCCTCAGTTCCTGAACGTCTTGAAAGGCGACATGAGCGTGGTGGGGCCGCGGCCTGATCTGAAGCGCGAGGTGGAGCTTTACCGGGGCGAGGAGCCTTTGAAGCTCACGGTGAAGCCTGGCGTTACCGGCTATGCGGCCGTATATGGGCGCAACGCTTTGCCTTGGCACGAGCGCTTGGCTTTGGATGTTGAATACGTGAAGCGGCTGAGCTTTCCTCTGGATGCGCGGATCTTCTTCCGCACGTTTTCCACGGTGTTCAACCAGGAGGGGATCTATGTGGAGGATGCCGATGAGGGCCGCGGAAGCGCGGCCGCAGATTAAAGGTAGATAAAATCCGCTGCTTTGCTCCCGGGTGCGCCCAGGGTGTTGCACAATGGATGGCCGGAGAGCTTAGGAGAGCTTAGGTGAAGAAAGGCGAGGAAACCATGAACCCCGAGTTGGATTTCGTTCTGAAGACCATAAAGAGCCGCGATGTCCATTTCGTGCGGCTTTGGTTCACCGATGTGCTGGGTCGGATGAAATCCTTTGCGGTTTCGCCGAGCGAGATAGAGAACGCCTGCACTGATGGCATGGGATTCGATGGCGGCAGCATCTCGGGATTCAATCCCATCTTCGAATCGGACATGCTGGCTTTCCCTGACCTCTCCACGTTCCAGGTCTTGCCTTGGCGTCCTTCCGAAGATGCCGTGGCGCGCATGTTCTGCGATATCAAGACCCCCGATGGAACCCAGTTCGACGCGGACCCGCGGGCGGTGTTGCGCCGCATGGTGGACAAGGCTGCCGATGCCGGGTTCATCTTCAACGTGGGGCCGGAGCTGGAGTACTACTACTTCAAAAGCCCTGAGGAGCCTGTGGGCCTCGATAACGGGGGATACTTCGACCTCACAAGCTTGGATTACGCTTCCGACCTGCGCCGTGACACGGTGCTCACTTTGGAGAAGATGGGCATCCCCATCGAGTATTCCCACCATGAGAGCGGCCCGTCCCAGCATGAGATAGACCTGCGCTATACCGATGCCCTCTCCATGGCCGATGCGGTGATGACCTACAAGCTGGTGGTGAAGGAGATAGCCATCAAGCACGGGGTCTATGCCTCCTTCATGCCGAAGCCTTTGACCGATGCGCCCGGATGCGGCATGCATGTGCATCAGAGCTTGGCGGATATGGATGGCAACAACCTGTTCTTCGACGGGGAGGATCCGCTTGGCTACGAGCTGAGCACCTTGGCGAAGCAGTATATGGCGGGTCTGCTCAAATATGCCCCCGAGTTCTGCCTCATCACCAACCAAGAGGTCAATTCCTACAAGCGGCTCCTCGGTGAGCGGAAGATTCCCGCTTGCATCACTTGGGCCCGCTCCAATCGTTCGGCGTTGCTGCGCGTCCCGGGCTATAGGCCCCACAGATCCGATGCTTGCCGCGTGGAGCTTCGCAGCCCCGACCCGGCTGCCAATCCCTATCTGGCCTTCGCTGTCATGCTGGCTGCGGGTCTGGCCGGTATTGAAGAAGGGCTGGAGCTGGAAGCGCCCGTGGAAGATCAAAACCTGTTCACCTGCTCCATGGAAGACGCGCGGGAAGCCGGATGGTCCTTGCTGCCGGCGAATCTGGGCGAGGCCGTGGATCTGTTCGAGCAGTCCCAGCTTATGAAGGAGACTTTAGGTGAGCATATCCATTCCTATCTGGTGCGGGCGAAGCGAGCCGAGTGGCTCGATTATCTGCGCCATGTGAGCCAGTGGGAACTTGAGCATTATCTGGCGGTGCTCTGATGGCGAAGCATGTGGCGTTCATAGCGGATAGTCTGGATAACGCCTACAAATTCCAGCAGGTGCTCGCGCAGTTCGAGGTGGATATCGCGGCGGGATCCACCATGCAGACGAAGAAGATGCTGGCTCCCGATGCGGCCTGCGACCTCATCATCTTCGAAGCCCGTGGATTCGCTTGCTCCCAGTTGGGTGAGATGTGCTCCCATGCCGAGAACATGGACTGCCCGCTTCTTATCATCGTGGACAATTCGGAAGTGGAGCGATTGCAGATCCCTCCTGCGGTTCGGTGCGATTTCGTGGTGCATGGCGCTTCCCCCGAAGAATGTGCAGCCCGGGTGCGCCGCTTGCTCAGTGAAAGCACCACGGAGGGCCGCGGCGACATCATAACCGTGGACAACATGGTGATCAATCTGGCGACCTATCAGGTGGCGGTGGGAAACGAACCGGTGGACCTCACGTATCTGGAGTATTCGCTTTTGGCGTTCCTCGTGCGGCATCCGGGGCACACGTTCTCGCGAGAGGCGCTGCTCCAACACGTTTGGGGGTTCGATTACTACGGCGGTTCCCGCACGGTGGATGTGCACGTGCGGCGCATTCGCTCAAAACTGGGGCCGGAGCTGGCCCAGCGCCTGGAAACCGTGCGCGGGGTCGGGTATCTTTGGAACCGATGATAATCTAGAGAAAGCGAGACCCATGGCTAAACGCATCGCCGTGATCGATGGCAATTCTTTGATGCATCGTGCCTATCATGCAGTTCCGCCCACCATGAACGCACCCGATGGCACCCCGACCAATGCGGTGTTCGGCTTTTGCTCCATGCTCTTCAAGTTCATAGAACAGGAGCGCCCCGATGGAATCGTCTGTGCGTTTGACCAGGGAAAACCCGAATTCCGCATAAAGGCGCTTGAGCAGTACAAGGCCCAGAGGCCGCCGATGGATGACGAACTGCGCCTCCAATTCCCCCTGATCGAGAGCCTTTTGGAGTCCATGGGCATCCCGGTAGTGAAGGTGCCGGGATGGGAGGGCGATGACATCCTGGGCACGGTGGCGGCGCGTGATGAAGCGCGCGGTTATGAGACGCTTCTCGTGTCGGGCGACAAGGACATAAATCAGTTGGTGACCGATAAGACATCGGTGGTCACAACGAAGAAGGGCATCACGGATGTGGTGGTGTACACGCCCGACAAAGTGGTTGAGAAATATGGGGTCACCCCTCAACAATTCCCCGATTACCTGGGGCTCATGGGGGATAGCTCCGATAACATCCCCGGCGTGCCGGGCATCGGGCCCAAATCGGCCCAGAAGCTCCTTGAGAGATTCGGCTCCATGGAGGGCGTCTATGACAACCTGGATAAGCTGAAGGGCAAGCAGCTGGAGAATCTGGCGGAGAACCGCGATATGGCATTCCTGTCGCGTGACATCGCGACCATCGTGACGGATCTTGATTTCGAGCTGGACGTGGATGAGGTCTCTTGGCCTTCCTTCGACCTGCAGAGCGTGGAGGAGGCTTTCGGTGCCATCAAATTCACAGCTCAGCTGAACAAGCTTCTGGCTGTGGTGGGCATGGAGGAAAGCGCGCCGGTGGGTCAGCGGTTCGAAGTGACCGAACCGGTTTTCGGCGGCGAGGGGGAGGCCAAGGTGCGCGCCGCTCTGAAAGCCGGGGAGATGGTGGCCTTGGCGGTGCATCGCCCTGAGCAGGCATCCCTTTTCGAGAACGTCGTCACGCTGGCGGTGGCTACCAGCGAGGGCTGCGCAATCCTGGAAGGGGATGCGGCACTGGCGACCCTTGAGCGCATAGTGCGGGAGTGCCGGTTCTGCGCCCATGATGTGAAGGCCATCTTCCATGAGCTCTACCCGGTGGATTCTTCGGTTCCGGCAGCGCTGACGCGTGAGGAGCTCTTGGCGGCCGATGGGTTCGACGTCTCCTTGGCGGCCTATGATGTGAATGCATCGGCAGGGAAGTACCCTCTGGAAGACCTCGTTGAGAACTATCTTGAGGCATCGTTGCCGGAGTTCCAGGACGAGGCCGACCAGGCGAATGCGGAGGCTCAGGCTGTTCTGGCTTTGGCCGGGGTCTTGCAGAAGCGCTTGGAGGATGATGAGGTCGCTGCCGTTTATGATGACATCGATAGGCCCTTGGTACCGGTGCTTGCCATCATGGAGCGCAACGGTGCGCCCATCAATAGCAAGGCTTTGGCCCAGATAGGCGATTTCGCCCAAAGCGAGCTCGATAGCTTGCAGAACCAGATATTCGCCCTGGCCGGCGAGGAGTTCAATATCGGGTCTCCTGCCCAGCTGGGCCGCATCCTCTTCGAGGTGCTCGAGCTTCCCCATGGCAAGAAGACCCAGCGAGGGTATTCCACCGATGCCAAAGTGCTCAAGAAACTGGCGGCGGTCCATGAATTGCCGGCGCTCGTGCTGCAGTATCGGGAGTTCAGCAAGATCAAATCCACGTATATCGATCAGCTGCCGCTCATTGCGTCGCATTATGGTGATGGCAGGGTGCATACGTCGTTCAATGAGACAGTGACGGCTACCGGTCGTCTTTCTTCCTCTGATCCGAACTTGCAGAACATCCCTGTGCGCACGGAATTCGGCCGCAAGATACGCGACTGCTTCGGTGCCCTTGGCCCGGGAAGCGTCTTCGTCTCGGCGGATTATTCCCAAATCGAGCTGCGGCTTTTGGCTCATCTCTCCGGGGACGAGCATCTTGTGGCCGCCTTCAATTCCGGTGAGGATTTCCACGCCAACACCGCAGCCCGCATCTTCGGCGTTGGAGTGGAGGAGGTCACGGGCTCTATGCGCTCCCAGGCAAAGGCGGTGAATTTCGGCATCGTATACGGCCAGCAGGCATTCGGTCTGGCCCAGACCCTGGAGATTCCCATGGAAGAGGCGAAGTCCATGATCGACCGCTATTTCCAGGCTTATCCCGGGGTGCGCCGCTATTTGGACCAGACCATCGAGGAAGCCAAGGCCAAAGGCTATGCGGAAACGATGTTCGGGCGTCGTCGCTATATCCCCGAGCTGCGGGCAAGCAACGCGGTGCAGCGGGGGTTTGGGGAGCGCACCGCGATGAACCACCCCATGCAGGGCAGCGCCGCCGACATCATAAAGATGGCCATGAACGATGTGATGCGCCGCCTTATCGAGGGCGGCTTCGAGACGAAACTCCTATTGCAAGTCCATGACGAGCTTGACTTCTCGGTGCCCACAGAGGAACTTGATGAGGTCAATGCCCTCATCAAGGAGTCCATGGAGGGAGTGGTGGCTTTAAAGGTACCGCTTATCGTGGACATCGGCGTGGGCGAGACATGGGCTCAAGCCCATTAAAGCTCAGTGCATTGGGTGAATAGGATCTGGAAAGTTGCGCTCAGAAGCTGCGCAGCCTTCGCTCCGCCTTCCATATTCTGCTCATGTCGCGTATACCAAGGCCGGATGGCCGCTTAATATGGAGATGTGCCGCTTCGCCCGGGTTGCTGTTGACGGCGAGGTGGGGCACTGGTAAAGTACATCTTCGCGTCAAAAGCGCAAAAGGCACAGATGGCACGTTCCACCCTTACGTGTCGTCGTGTATCGAAGCCCTGCTCAGGCAGGGAGAATGCATAAAGGAGAATGCTTATGTATGCAGTAGTGAAAACGGGTGGCAAGCAGTACACGGTAAAGCCGGGCGACGTGATTGCCGTTGAGAAGCTTCCTGCCGAGATAGGCGACACGGTGGAGCTTGCGGCCATTTGCGTTGTGGACGGGGAGAAGGTTGAGGCCGACCCCGAGAAAGCTGCTTCCACGAAGGTAACCGCTCAGGTGCTTGACCAGTTCAAGGACAAGAAGCAATTGGTCTTCAAGTTCAAGAAGCGCAAGGGCTACAAGAAGCTGCAGGGTCATCGCCAGCAGCTCACCCGCCTGCGCATCACCGCTGTGGGCACCGACAAATACAAGAAGAAGGCTGCCGCCAAGACTTCTACCAAGGCTTCCACCAAGAAGGCCGAGGCAGAAGAGGCTGCTTCCGAGGAATAGAGGAGGGGATCTGTCATGGCACATAAGAAGGGTCTTGGTTCTTCCCGCAATGGCCGCGATTCCCACGCTCAGCGACTGGGCGTGAAGAAGTTCGCCGGCGAGTATGTGAAGGCTGGCAACATCCTGGTGCGTCAGCGTGGCACCAAGTTCCATCCCGGCGAGAACGTGGGCCGCGGCAAGGATGACACTCTGTTCGCCAAGTGCGATGGCCATCTGGTATTCACCCGTGGCGAGAAGCGTCGCATCCACGTGCGTCCTCTGGGGGAGAATTAGCCCTCGGTTTACGAGGAGATGCTGAGATGGGGCCGCGCCTTCGGGTGCGGCCCTTTTGGTTGTAACAACAGAGGGGCGGAAGGCATCGGCCTTGCCTTGCAGAATCGGCCTCAACCTTCCGCCTCTCCGATTCCCATGCATCCGGTTGTAGCAGGGGGCGGAAGGCATCGGCCTTGGCTTCGGACTGCGGAAACCGCGGTGGGTTATACCACGGTTTCCTTGCCCTGCAGAATCGGCCTCAACCTTCCGCCCCCTGCTAATTCCCGTGGGTCGTGGGGTAGAATGGAGCATTATGTTCATCGACAAGGTAAACATACACGTGAAAGGCGGCGATGGCGGCGCTGGCTGCATGTCGTTTCGCCGTGAGGCCCATGTGCCCAAAGGCGGCCCCGATGGCGGCGATGGCGGCGATGGCGGCAGTGTCATCGTACGCGCCGATGCCGGGGTGTCATCGCTGATCGACTACCGTTTCAAGCACCACTTCAAGGCCGATAGGGGAACGCACGGCAAAGGAAGCCGCATGCATGGAGCCCGAGGGGAAGACCTCGTCTTGAAGGTGCCGGTGGGGACCGTAGTGCGCCTTTATGACGAGGAGACGAAGGAAGCCGGGGAGATGCTTGCCGACCTCACCCACGATGGCGAGCAGGTCATCGTGATGGCTGGCGGCAAAGGCGGTCGCGGCAACACCCATTTCGTCACCTCCACGCGCCGCGCCCCGGCTTTCGCCGAGCTGGGGGAGCCGGCAGGGGAAGGCTGGATTCAGTTGGAGATGAAGCTGATGGCCGATGCCGCTCTGGTCGGTATGCCTTCCGCAGGCAAATCATCGCTCATCGCCAAGATCAGTGCCGTGAAACCGAAGATCGCCGATTATCCGTTCACCACCCTGGTTCCCAATCTGGGCGTGGCGGTAAGCGATGATCACAGCTTCGTGGTGGCAGACATCCCCGGTCTCATCGAAGGCGCCCATGAGGGGCGCGGTTTGGGCCATGAATTCCTGCGCCATATCGAGCGCACGGCCCTTATCGTGCACATCGTGGATTTGACCGGTGATTGGGAGGGACGCGACCCCTTGGAGGACTACGAGGTGATAAATCGCGAGCTGGAGCTTTATGCCTCCGAGCTTGCAAGCCGTCCTCGCATCGTGGTGGCGAACAAGATCGATGTGCCGGGCACAGAGGAGGTTTGCGAGAAGCTCGCTGAGCGTGTGCGCGAAGACTCCATCGCTGCTGCGGGCGGCGATGAGTTCGCTCCAAGTCCCATTGACCCGAAGCTTTATCGGATCAGCGCATTGACCGGCCAGGGAGTGGAGGCTTTGAAGAACGCCATCGGCACTAAGGTCCATGAGCTGCGAGAAGCCGCCCGGATCGAGGCTGCGGCGCAACCCGAGTTCGATCAAGTGTGGGAGCATAAGCGCACAGCGCGCGATGCAGCCTTCGAGGTGACGAAGCTCAGCGATGGCGTCTTCCGCGTCGAAGGTCCGCGCATCGAGCGCCTGGTGGTGCAGACCGACTGGGAGAATGAAGAGGCCATCGCTTATATGCAGCATCGGATGAAGCGCCTGGGCGTGGACAAGGCATTGGAGGCTGCCGGTGCCCGCGACGGCGATGAGGTGCGCATCTTGGGCTATGCCTTCGATTTCGAATCGGCGTTGGTCCATGAGGACCTCTTCGCCGAGCTGGAAGACTAGAGGCTCTATGAAACGACTTGTTGTGAAGATAGGCTCTTCCACCCTCACTACCGAGGAAGGCCGCGTCAACCATAGGTATCTGGAGAGCTTGGCGCAGCAGATCGATGCGGTGCGAGCTCAAGGTTGGCAGGTGGTCATCGTGTCCTCGGGGGCCATCGCCTGCGGCCTAGAGCGTTTGGGTCTCAGCGGCAAACGGCCAAGCGACATGCCCACATTGCAGGCGGCGGCCTCTATCGGCCAGGGGCTTTTCGTGTCAGCCTATGGCGATGCTTTCGCGCATTTCGGCATCTTGACGTCTCTGGTCTTGCTGACGCGACGGGATACGGCCGATCGCCAAGCCTACCTTCATGCTCGCGATACGCTTGAGCGGCTGCTCTCGCTGGGAGCGGTGCCCATTGTGAACGAGAACGATACCGTGTCGGTTGAGCAGATCCGCTTCGGCGACAACGATACGCTCTGTGCATTGGTGGCGTGCCTGATCGGGGCGGATCTGGCCATCATCTTGTCGGATGTGGAAGGGCTTTTCGACGACAACCCCCTTCAGAACCCCCAGGCCAAGCTCATTGAGCGGGTCGATGCAATAGATAAGGGCATCTTGGCGGTGGCGGGAAGCGCGGGATCGCCTGTGGGCTCGGGCGGCATGGAGACCAAGGTGCGAGCGGCCCGGGTGCTCGGGGTGGCTGGCATCCCGCTGGTGGTTTGCTCGGGCATGCAAAACGATGCCATCGTGCGCGTGGTGGACGGCCAATCCGTGGGAACCTTGTTCTCGCCTTCCCATGGCCGCCACGAGATCTCGCCCCGTAAGCTTTGGATCGCCTTGGGTGACAGCGCTCATGGCGCCTTGGTGGTGGATGCGGGTGCCAAGCGGGCGCTTAAGGACAATGGCAGCTCCCTGCTCTCGGTGGGTGTGCAGCGGATCGAAGGCGCGTTCGAAGAAGGCGACATCGTGGATATCAAGGATCTCCATGGTTTCCTATTCGCGCGCGGACGGGTGAGCGCTGGTTGCGATGAGGCCGAACTCGCCTTGGGGCGCACGCGTGAGGAGCTTAAGCGCAATCGTCTATTGGCCCCGATGGCTGAAAGACCCCTGGTGCACCGCGATGACCTGGTGGTATTCGATTGATATTGCGACGTAAGGCCCTTGAGACGGAAAGAGGCATCTATGGGTGAGGCTACAGAGAAATCCCTTGAGGCGAAGAAGGCCGCACCGGCTTTAGCGCTTGCCTCTGCGGAAGTTCGAAATGAGGCCCTTTCGGCCATGGCCCAGGCGCTGCGCGAGAATGCCGAAGTCATCGTTGGAGCGAATGAGAAGGACATGGAGGCGGCCCGGGCGTGCGGAACGAGCGATTCGCTTCTGGATCGCTTGATGCTGGATGAGGCTCGCATCTTTGCCATGGCCGATGCCTTGGAGGATTTGGTGGCGCTTCCCGATCCACTGGGTCAAGTGCAGGTGGAGCGCACCCTTTACAACGGCTTACGTTTGCGCCGTGTGTCGGTGCCCCTTGGCGTGGTGGCTGTGGTCTATGAGGCGCGTCCCAACGTGACGGCTGATGCGGCGGGAATCGCTTTGAAATCCGGCAATGCCGTGGTTTTGCGCGGCGGCTCCCTTGCAAAGCATTCCAACGGCATCATTGCGCAGGTGCTCGCCGAGGCTGCGGTCCAGGCAGGGCTGCCGGCAGGCTGCATCCAATGCATCGAGTCCACCGACAGGGCCATGACCGATGAGCTCATGGGGCTCCATGGCATTGTGGATGTGCTTATCCCCCGCGGAGGCGCGGGACTGATCCAGCATTGCGTGGAGTGCGCTAAAGTGCCGGTCATAGAGACGGGCACGGGCAATTGCCATGTTTATGTCCACGAATCAGCCGACCAAGATCAAGCCCTCGCCATCGTTTTGAACGCGAAGTGCCGCCGCTATGGGGTGTGCAATGCCGCCGAGACGCTTCTGGTGGATGAGGCCATAGCCGCGACGTTTCTCCCCAAAGCGCTCGCAGCCCTTCAAGAGCGCGGTGTCAAGATCCACGGTGATGAGGTCACGGCGGCTATCGCGGCTGAGCAGGGCATCCAGGTTGTGGCGGCTTGCGAGGATGACTGGGCCCGGGAGTATCTTGCCCCCGAGATCGCCATTGGCGTTATGCCCGATGTGGCGGCGGCGATTGCCCATGTGAACCGGTATTCCACGAAGCACTCCGAAGCCATTGTGGCTCAGGATGCCCGTGCGCTTGAGGATTTCTGCAATCAGGTGGATGCCGCTGTGGTGTATGCGAACGCATCGACCGCATTCACCGATGGCGGCCAGTTCGGCCTGGGGGCCGAGATAGGCATCTCCACCCAGAAGCTTCATGTGCGGGGGCCCTTCGCGCTGGAGGCGCTCACCTCTTACAAGTACGTGGTTGAAGGCGAGGGGCAGGTGCGCGATTAGATGCCCTCGAGCGAAGAGGTGATAGGGCGGTTCGCTGAGCTGGGCGAAGATGGGCGCCCGGCGCGTCTGGGAGTGCTCGGCGGCACGTTCGACCCCATCCACGTGGGTCATTTGCGCATTGCTGAGGAAGTGCGCGAAGCGCTGGGACTGGACGGCGTGCTCTTCATCCCGGCGGGGGATCCGGTTTTCAAAAAGGATCAGTCAGTCACAGATGCCTTCGAGCGACTGGAGCAGGTGCGCTGTGCGGTGGCGGACAATCCGCGCTTCGACGTATCGCCGATAGAGGTCTTGCGCCCTGGCGATACCTATACGGTGGACACCTTGCGGCAGTTGCGTGGGATGCTTCCCGAAAACGTTGAGCTCGTCTTCATCCTGGGAGACGATGCGGCAGAGTGCTTGGGGGAGTGGAAGGATACCGCCGAGTTGGCGCGTCTTGCCCGCTTCGCCATCGCCGAGGGCCGCCCTGGTTCCCTAGATCACGAGGCGTTAAGGGAAAAGCTTGCTCGAGCGGGGGATTTCATCGTGGATTTCGTGCCGGTGAGCGCTTTGGACATCTCGTCAAGCGGTATCCGGAATCGACTCGCCCAGGGCGAATCCATCCGCTATCTCGTTCCCGAAGCGGTGCGGATGCGCCTTTTGAAGGCGCAGCAGGTGCCGAAGGGCGGCGAGGAGGGTGCGGCGGAAAGCGAGGAAGCGCTTTCCGATGAGTTCTTCGAAGCCCGCCGCAAGGAGCTTGAGGGGCGGGTGAAGCCTAAGCGCTACCGCCATAGCCTTGGCGTTTCGGAGACCGCCGGTGAGTTGGCCCGACGCTACGGCGTGGATGAGCGCAAAGCGCGGTTGGCTGGGCTTCTGCACGATTGGGACAAGGGGCTCGACGATGAGGGGATCCGAGCGCGCGTAAAGGAGCTTTCCTTGGAAGACGCGTTCGATCCTCAGGTGGTTGAGCATATGGCCAATGTGCTTCACGGGCAAACGGCAGCTTGCGCTTTGGGGCGGGAGTATCCTTGCATACCCCAGGATGTCCTTCAGGCGATCGATCGCCATACCGTGGCTGCCACCGACATGACCCCGCTGGATATGGTGCTCTACATAGCCGATGCCGTGGAGCCCAACCGCCGATTCGGCCGCATAGATGAGCTTCGGGCCGCCATCGGCAAGGTGGATTTGGAGGAGCTTTTCTTTCTGACCTACGAGTATTGGACCTATTTGCTTTTGGAGCGCCGCAAACCGCTTCATCCTGATACCATACGGATTTGGAATAGCTATGCCCCGCGTTTCGGGCGCAAGAAAGGACTTTCAGCGAGATGAGCGAACAACAGCAAGCCGCTATGGGAACGGATCCGCGCGAGTGGGCGATCATCGCCGCTCGCGCCGCCGATGAGAAGAAGGCAACCGATATCGTTGTGCAGAAGGTGGGCGAGCTTATCGGGGTGACGGAGTACTTCGTCATCGTAACCGCGGCGAATAATCGGCAGGTGAACGCCATCATCGACGAGATCGAGGAGAAGGAACGCACCCTTGCCGGGATAAAGCCCCTGCACCGGGAGGAGACATCGGATGGTTCTTGGGAGCTGTTGGATTACGGGGAGATGGTGGTTCACGTATTCCAGCCCGAGACACGTGAGTTCTATCGCCTGGAGGCGCTATGGAATGACGCCCCCCTTATGGATCTTGCTCAGGAAGCCGGAATAGAAGGGGCGGTTTATTCCGATCGCATCGCATCGCTCATGAAGTCCATGGCGGATGGGAAAGAAGCGGAGCCTGCGTCGGAATAGTACTTCCGATTAGGCTTTTTCTGGAAGGGCTGACAGATTTCTAACAGATATGCCCTGAAATGGCTCCGGATCCTTCTTCAAAATGCTGAGATTTCCCCCTTGTTTTCGTCCGTGAGCTTCTCTATAATTGCCGCTACCTATTCAGTTTCCGGGGGCTTGGGAAGGCCAGATCATGGCTATCAACTTCATTGCCCGAGCTGCATGTCGCGGCACCCGCCCTGCTCAGTTCTCCGCCAACAACGACTACCGGCGCCCTGCGCTTATTGCGCGCCTGTTGAAAGAGCGCAATGTAGCGCGCTTCATCGTTGCGCCCTGCGGCTATGGGAAAAGCTCGCTGGCCATGGAATATGCCGAGACGGTCTTCGATTGGGAGCATACGTTTTGGATTTCCGGTACAAGCCCCTGCTTCTTGCGTGACCTTGACGCGGAGGTCATAGAATCGGCCTGCAGAGCGGCCGATGAGCATGTGGCGCTGGTGGTGATTGATAACCTGCCCCGCCTCGATGACGAAAGAACCGAACAGCTCTCCCGTCAGATCGATAGCTTCTTAGATGGCGGCATAGAGGTCATGATCACTTGCAGGCCTTCCAATGATATGCCAGGCCGCTTCCAGCAAGACCGCCTCTGTCTCGACGGCCGTGCGTTGCTGCTCGATGACGAAGAGCTTGAGTTGCAGCGCAGTCCCAATGAACGGCGGGATATCCCGGTGGGCGAGGTGCCGGAATCGCAGCGGATTCCTGCTTTGGTGTGGGGAAGGGATACGTCGGGCGCCTATCAGTTCGCTCGCAACATCTTGAGCGAGGAGCTGCCGAACGACATCCTTCTGACCATGGTCTCCATCCTGATCCTGCAAAGCGGGTCGCTCACGCTTTTGAACTCGCTGGTGAGTACCGACGAGGATCTGATTGAGAATCTGCGATTGAGCTATCCGCATCTGGGCATCTATGAGGAACTCGACGGCTTCGAGGCTTCTCATTTGGAGATGGAGGACCTCGCCGCTGCCCTGAAAGGGAGGCTCGGTGCGCTTGCAGACCGTTCTTCTAAGGAGGATAAAGGAGAGCTCGTTGCAGCCTGGGCAGCCGCGCTTTTGTCTGGCGGCAAGTCGTGGCGGGCCTGTGAGGTCATGCGGTTCTTGGGTTCTCGCCAGAGCCGCTGTGCCTGGCTTCGCGATAACATCCGAGCGATCATCGCTGGCAACTGCTTCTTCCAGGCCTATCTCATCGTTCGCGACCACAAGGGCCTCACTGCGCCCGTGCGGTCATATGCGGCAGCGGTGGAGGCATTATGCCTGGTCATTTTAGGTCAGCCTGTTGAAGCGGCCCGTGAAGCCCAGAGCATCCTGCAAGGTCACAACCAGGTGGAAACCGCGCGGCTCCTCAGCGCCTTCGTGCTTTGGCGCGTCGGCGCCGATGAAGCCGCGGCAGCAGGGTGCGCGTATTTGCGCGACCGAGCCCAAGAGGAATCGTCCATCGCCCTCTCTGAGGCAAGCGATGAAACGCTGCTCGTACGTCTTTGGTTCGCCGCTCAGCGGGGGCTTGATGTGCTCCTACGGCTTTGGGAGCTCTATGCGTCCAACGGTGTATCTCGGGAGGTGTTGTGCCTGGGTGCCTGCTGGGCTTTCAGGCTCATGGGCGATTCGGAGGAAGACGGGGTAGATGCAGGGGAGAGGCAGGCGTTTCCTGAGGCGATGGAGGGTTTCGTGCGGCGATCCGTGTTGGAGCAGCCTTGCGACAGCATGGATTTCTTCGTGGCTTCCGCGGGTCTTTCCATGGAAGAGGCCCATGGCCGGGGCATCAGATATCAGGGCGATGCCCTAGAGGCGCCCATCGTGTTCTCGTTGCATCAGGTGGAGATGGCCGTCATGGCTCAGCGCGGGTGGTTCAATAAGCTTCAGCGCGCCGATCAGGCGAAGAGGAACCACTGGCTCGATGGCCATGACCCCTATCTTACCCAAGCGATCCCCGCCGGTTTGGAGGCTGGTCGGCGCATCCCCACCTTGTCTTTGAAGCTCTTCGGCTGTTTTCAGGTGGTCATAGGCGACACCCCCATCGATACGAAGCATTTCAAGCGGCAAAACGCCCGAGCCCTTCTGGTGCTTCTAGCGGCGAATTTAGGCCGTGAGGTGCCCCGCGACCAACTCACCCAGGCCATGTGGCCTCAAAGCGATCCCGTTATAGCGCGTAAGAATTTCTACACCGTTTGGGCGGAACTGCGCCATGCCCTGGAGCTTTCCGATGGCTCGTGCCCCTATCTGGTGCGCCATCAGTTCGGTTGCAGTTTGAATCAGCGCTACGTGCGCAGCGATGTGGCTCGATTGGCGGAGATCTGCCGGGAGCTGCTCTTCAGCAATTCCACCATGGCGGAATGGGAGAGCCTCTATGAGGAGATAGACCGCGATTTCTCTGGCGATCTCATGCCGTTCGAATATAAGAATCCGCTCATCATCGCCGCACGCAACGAATACAGAACACGTCTGGTCGATGCCCTGGTGGCAGCCACGGCGAATCTGGCTGGCTCCGGGCATCCGGAATGGAGCATCTGGTATGCGCGTTTGGCATTAGCCCACGATGAGACACGGGAGGATGCCTGGCTTGCCCTCATGCGCGCCCAGGTGGCCAGCAACCAGCGTACCGCCGCCATGATGACCTATCTGAAATGCCGGAAGGTCCTCGATGAGCAACTGGGCATCGACCCCTCACCGGAAACGGCCTCGGTTTATCAGAGCCTGCTCACCAACTAGCGAGGGGCTTGCGATAAACCAACGGGATCGGCAAATAAACGGTTCGTTGTCCCGGGCCTGGATATTGCGTGGCATAGTCCGGTATTTGCCGCCGTACCAGGGGAAATGCAATGGCATTATGGTAAAGTTGAAGGCTGAGCGAAATCGTAGAAACAGCTTACGAGAGATTGGATGGCACGATAGATGGCAGGGTTCTTTTCCAAATTGCTCTCCTTGGGCGAGGGCAAGCAAGTTAAGAATTATGAACGGGTAGTCCAGCAGATAAACGCCCTTGAACCGACGATGCAGGCGAAAAGCGACGAAGAACTCGCCCGCATGACCTTGGAATTCCGCGAACGTCTGGAGCGCGGTGAATCCTTGGATGACCTGCTGCCCGAGGCCTTCGCTGCTGTGCGTGAAGCCAGCTCGCGCACGCTTGGGATGCGGCATTTCGATGTGCAGCTCATCGGTGGCATGGCCCTCAATGATGGCTCGATCGCCGAGATGAAGACCGGTGAAGGCAAGACGCTCGTGTCCACCTTGGCGGGTTATCTCAATGCGCTTCCGGGAGATAACGTGCATATCGTCACGGTCAACGATTATCTGGCAAAACGCGATAGCGAATGGATGGGCAACCTCTATTCGTTCATGGGGATGAAGGTGGGCCTGCTCCAGAACGGTATGCGCCCCGAGTTGAAGAAACCCGCCTATGCGGCCGATGTCACTTATGGGACGAACTCCGAGTTCGGCTTCGATTATCTGCGCGATAACATGGTGGTTCGCGCTGATGCGCGGGTGCAGCGCGGACACAAGTTCGCCGTTGTGGACGAGGTGGACTCCATCCTCATCGATGAGGCGCGCACACCGCTCATCATCTCCGGAGCGGGGAGTGCCGCTGCCGATACCTACAACCAGTTCGCCCGTGCCGTGGTGGGGCTCGAACGCGATGTGGATTACCAGATGGACGAGGCCAAGCGCACCATCACCGCTACCGAGGCGGGTTTGGAGCGGATCGAGGGCCGGCTTGGAATCGATGACATCTATGCTGATACCAGCGGAACCCTTGCGAATCACCTGCAGCAGGCGCTGAAAGCCCAGTACCTCTTCCATCGCGATGTGGATTATGTGGTGACCGGTGGCGAAGTGAAGATCGTGGACGAGTTCACGGGCCGCATCATGGAGGGCCGGCGCTGGTCCGAGGGCTTGCACCAGGCTGTGGAGGCAAAAGAGCATGTGAAGGTGAAAGAGGAGAATCAGACCCTTGCCACCATCACCCTGCAGAATTACTTCCGTTTGTATGAGAAGCTTTCCGGCATGACCGGTACGGCCATGACCGAGGACTCCGAGTTCCGCCAGATCTACAAGTTGGCGGTTACGGCCATCCCGCCGAATAAGCCGGTTATCCGCGCCGATCAAAACGACCAGATCTACCGTACGGTGGAGGCGAAGTTCAATGCTGTAGCCGATGAGATCGCAGCACGTCATGAGGCGGGGCAGCCATGCTTGGTGGGCACGGTTTCCATCGAGAGCTCTGAACGTTTGAGCCGGCTTTTGGATAAGCGCGGCATCAAGCATGAGACCTTGAATGCCAAGAACCATGAGCGTGAGGCTTCCATCGTGGCCCAGGCAGGCCGCGTGGGGGCTGTGACCATTGCCACCAACATGGCCGGCCGTGGTACGGATATCCTTTTGGGCGGCAACCCCGACATGCTTGCCGAGGAGATGCTGCGCAACCGCGGCTTCGATCCCTCGATCGACGAGGAGAAGCAAGCCCAGCTGCGCGGGAGCGCCGAAGAGGCGATGGAGTCGGAGGACCCGCGGGTGCGTGCCAAGGCAAAAGAGCTTCTTGACCGCTTGGATGAAGCGCTGCCTGCACCTACCCGCGAAGCTGTAGAGCAGGCCCAAGCCGAGGCATTGGCCATCACCGAGCGAGAACGCGAAGAGGTTCGCCAAGCCGGTGGCCTTCTGGTCATCGGCACCGAGCGCCACGAATCGCGTCGTATCGACAATCAGCTCCGAGGCCGTTCAGGGCGTCAGGGTGATCCGGGCGAGACCCAATTCTACTTGTCGTTGGACGATGACCTCATGCGCCGGTTCGGCGGGGATCGCATGGATGGCATCGCCCGCATGATGGAGCGCACCCAGCTTCCCGATGACCAGCCCATTCAAGCGGGTATGGTTTCGAAGGCCATTGAGAGCGCCCAGCGATCGGTGGAGTCCATGCATTTCGCCGCTCGAAAGAACGTCCTTGAATACGATGATGTCATGAACATGCAGCGTACGGCCATCTATGACGAGCGCAATGCGATTCTGGATGGCAAGGACATGGGCGAGCGCATCCCGCAGATCATCTCCGATTGCGCCCAGGCGGCGGTCATGGATGCCTGTCCCGACAAGACCACGAGTGACGAGTGGGATATGGCGGCCTTGGCCACTTGGCTCACCTCGATGACCGGCCGCGATGACTTCGTTTTGGACCCGATGGAATTCGACGAGGACCCCAATGCCCTGATGCAGGCGGTGGAGGATTTCCTGACCGAGGTTTACCAATCGAAGCTCGATACCGTAGGAGAGCCCATCATGCGCTCCTTGGAAAGCCAGATCCTCTTGCGCATCATGGATTCCCGCTGGATGGCCCACCTCCAGGATATGGATTACCTGCGCACGGGCATCGGCCTGCGCGCCTATGCTCAGCGCGATCCCTTGACGGAGTACCGTGAGGAGGCCTATCAGGCGTTCTCCAGGATGACGGCTTCGATGTATGAGGATTATCTGCGCACGCTTCTGCGGTTGCAGATCGCAGGACAGCCGGCGAATGATGATGGGGAAGGGCAGCATGCCGATCCGTTGGCGGGGAAGAAGGTAAGCTATTCGAACCCCGAGGAGAATCTGGATGCGCCTGAGAAATCGGCGCCTGCGCCGGTGCGCGCACCAGGACCGGCACCGCAGCCGGCTCCAACGGGCAAGGCCAAGACCTACGTTAAGGATAAGGACGACCCCTACGCCAATGTGGGACGCAACGACCCTTGCCCCTGCGGCAGCGGTAAGAAGTTCAAGAAATGCCACGGGATGTATCAGGAATAGCCCATGCAAACCGACAGCCATGTTTTGGAGGCGCTTCGCCAGCGGGTGGAAGACGCCGAAGCCTATCTGCATATCGAGGAAAAGAAAGCCCAGTTAGCCGCCCTTGATGAGGAGATCTCCTCCCCGGGTTTCTGGGACAACGCCAGCCATGCCCAAGAGGTTTCGAAGAAAGCCGGGAATCTGCGTGATGGCCTGCGGGCCTACCAGGGCGCCCTTGATCTTCTGAGCGACGCCCAGACGGCATTCGAGCTCGCGGAAGAGGATGAGGCGTTCGGCGAAGAAGCCGACGATGCTGCCGCAGAGCTCTCTGCGCTTCTCGATACCTTGGAAGTGGAGTCGTGGTTCAGTGGGCGTTTCGACGACGGCGATGCCATCCTAACCGTCAACCCGGGAGCTGGCGGCTTGGAGGCCAACGATTGGGCCGATATGCTCTTCAAGCTCTACACCCACTATGCCGAGGATAAGGGTTGGAAGGTGGATGTGCTTGATGTCACCTATGCCGAGGGCATCGGCATAGATCGGGCGACGCTGCAGATAAGCGGCCGCAACGCCTATGGCATGCTGACCAGCGAGGTGGGTGTGCACCGTCTGGTGCGCATCTCTCCCACCGATGATAAGAAACGCCGGCACACCACCTTTGCGAGCGTGGAGCTTCTGCCGGTTCTGCCGGAGGACATCGAGGTGGATATAGATCCCAATGACGTCCGCGTGGATGTGTATCGCTCCAGCGGACCCGGGGGCCAGTGCGTGAACACCACCGATTCCGCCGTGCGCCTCACCCATGAGCCTACGGGCATCGTGGTTACCTGCCAGAATCAGAAGTCGCAGTTGCAGAACAAGGAAGCGGCTTTCCGTGTTTTGAAGGCGAAGCTCTATGAGCTTGAAGAGCGCAAACGTCAGGAAGAGATCGACGCCCTGCGCGGTGAGCGCATGGACAATTCCTTCGGAAGCCAGATACGCAACTATGTGCTGTATCCTTACCAACTCGTGAAGGATCTGCGCAGCGGCGTGGAGACCGGCGATGTAGATGGCGTGCTTGCCGGTCATATAGATGATTTCGTCATCGGGTATCACAAGTGGAGGACCTCGCAATAGTCGCCCTGCGCACGGCGCGGCTTCGGAGGGGCCATCCGGCACGTCCCGCTTCGCTGCTCGCACGCTGCGCGTGCTCGTGCGCTGCGCTACCTCATGCATCAGAAGAATGAGAGGATTGCGTTCGGAGAGTGCCGGATGGCCCCTCCGAAGCCGCGCCGGGCAGCTGCATCTTCGCTCGGTTAGGGGAAATCGGCACGTCCCGCTTCGCTGCTCGCACGCTGCGCGTGCTCGTGCGCTGCGCTACC
>CAZKKN010000005.1:42722-61901 GCA_964553375.1 uncultured Eggerthellaceae bacterium
TGCCGGATGGCCCCTCCGAAGCCGCGCCGGGCAGCTGCATCTTCGCTCGGTTAGGTGAGACCGGCACATCACATTATTTAAAATATCAAAATGAATGTATAATGCATGCATAATGCATCTTGCTATCAGGAGGGGCTATGCCGGCATTGCAGGTTCGGGATTTCCCAGAAGATCTTTACGAGGAACTGAAAGAATGCGCCGAGCAGGAGCATCGGAGTATAGCTCAACAGGTGACTTTCATATTGAGCAGGTATCTGAAGCTCTATCGTTCACCGGCATCATTAGAAGATGGCCCGGTGCCGGTTCGCTTCTCCTATGCTAACCCGGCTCTTTTGGAAAGCGGGGCCTATGAGGCCTCTGAGCCTGGAACAGAGGGGTATTGCACGGAAGAGGCCGTCGCCGAGCGTAAGGCTCGGCAGAAGAAGCGAAGAGAGCTCCTTGAGAGGATTCATTCACGCCCTCAAACGCCCATCCCTGATGACTTCCCCAGTGCGGCTGAGCTGATTCGCGAGGATCGCGATAGCCGTTCCGACTGGGTGCTCAAGAATAGGCGGTAATTACCTTGGTAGTGCTTGATGCCAGTGCGGCGGTGGAGATAGTGCGGGGGACCGGGGAAGGTGCTGCCATGGAGTACCTTATCCTCGATCAGGAGGAGAAGATCGCCCCCGCTCTTTATCAGGTAGAGGTACGCAATACCTTTTGGAAGTATGTGCAGTTCGCTTCCATGGCCGAGAGCGAGGCCCTGATGCATATAGCGGATGCAATGGGTCTGATAGATAGGTTCTATTCGATAGATCATATCGTTGACGAGGCATTCCTCGAGGCGCTGCGCCAGAACCATCCCATCTATGACATGCTGTACCTATGTCTCGCCCGTCGCTGCAATGCTACTGTTTTCACCCTGGATCGCAAGTTACAGGATGCCTGCAGGGAAGCCGGAGTGAACTGCATTTGTACGGCGGGCTTGGAGGATTCCCTGTAAGTCTTACTCGCCTGCGCAGATGGACATTGAGTGAGTCCCGAAAAGATACCATCCTCCTTTGGTCGCGATTGCTAGAATGAAAGCGAGCAAGAGAAAGGGAGGGCATGGACTCTAACGCATTGAAAGCCAAAGCCAATGATCTGCGCATCGATATAATCCGCATGATCGCCGAAGCGGGAAGCGGGCATCCGGGAGGGTCGCTTTCGAGCACCGACATCCTGTGCGCCCTGTATTTCGGCGGCGTGATGGACTACGACGCGAAAAACCCCGAAAACCCCCATCGCGACCGGTTCATTCTGGCCAAGGGCCATGCGGCGCCGGCGCTCTATGCCACGCTGGCGCATGCGGGCTTCTTCGCCCGCGAGGAGCTGGCCAGCTTGCGCAAGTTCGGCAGCCGTCTGCAGGGCCATCCCGACTCCAACCTGGTTCCGGGCGTTGAGGTCTCCACAGGCTCTCTTGGGCAGGGGCTCTCCATCGCCTGCGGCATGGCTTGCGGGCTGAAGCTCCAAGATGACGATCATACGGTTTTCGCCCTTCTGGGTGATGGCGAGTGCCAGGAAGGCCAGGTGTGGGAGGCCGCGATGTTCGCTGCCCACAACAAGTTGGATAACCTGGTGGCGATCGTGGATCGCAACGAACTGCAAATCGATGGCTGCACGGAGGATGTTTGCGGCCTTGGGGACATCGCCTCCAAGTTCAGCGCTTTCGGCTGGGGGACGTTTGAAGTGGACGGCCACGACATAGAAGCGCTCATAAGGGCTCTTAATCAGGCGAAATCCCGGCACAACGGCGCGCCGCAGGTGATCGTTGCGGAAACGATCAAGGGCAAAGGCGTGTCTTTCATGGAAAATCAGGCGGGCTGGCATGGCAAGGCCCCCAATAAAGAAGAACTCGCCCAGGCTTTGGAAGACCTCGGCGCTCCTGCCGGTGAGGCGTTCTGGGGCGGCGGGGAAGAGGTGGACCTGGCCTCGGCTTTGGGGGCGCATAACGCTTCGACTACCACCTCTAGCGCTGATGCCCCGGTGGTTCGCTTGGCCTCTGCCGATGAGGCGGCGGTGAAGAAGGCTACGCGCGCCGCTTACGGCACCACCTTGGCTCAGCTGGCCCGGGAGGGGCTGCCTGTGGTTGCCGTGGACGCGGATTTGACGGGTTCCACCACCACCAAAGCCTTCGCTGCAGCCGACCCCGCCTTCGCCTCCCGCCTGTTCAATGCAGGCATCGCCGAGCAGAACATGACCGATGTGGCGGCGGGTCTGTCCCTTACGGGCAACATAGCTTTCACCGGTTCTTTTGCCGTGTTCGGCACCGGGCGCGCCTATGATCAGATTCGCAACACCGTGTGTTACAGCAATCTGAATGTGAAGATCGCCCCCACCCATGCGGGCATCTCCGTGGGTCCCGATGGCGGCTCGCATCAGATGCTTGAGGATATCTCCCTCATGCGCGGGCTGCCCAACATGAGAGTGCTGGTCCCGGCCGATTATCCGGCAGCTTGTGCGGCCATCCGCCTGGCGGCGGAGACTCCGGGTCCGGTCTATGTGCGCATGGGCCGCGCCTCGGTGCCCTGCGTTTACGGTGAGGGCGCCCAATTCCAGATGGGTCGCGCCTATACGCTTCGCACCGGTTCCGACGTCACCATCGTTGCCTGCGGTGTGGAGGTGGAGCAGGCGCTGAAGGCTGCAGCGCATCTGGCCGAAGAGGGGATTGAAGCCGAGGTCATCGATGCCTTTTGCATCAAGCCCCTGGATAAGCAGGCCATTTTGGATTCTGT
Source organism: uncultured Eggerthellaceae bacterium (assembly GCA_964553375.1). Taxonomy (GTDB): domain Bacteria; phylum Actinomycetota; class Coriobacteriia; order Coriobacteriales; family Eggerthellaceae; genus UBA9715. Next base: position 45,476 of record CAZKKN010000005.1, read on the forward strand.
GGCCAAGACCGGTTGCGTTGTCACCGCCGAGGAACATGGCCTTTACGGCGGCCTGGGTTCCGCTGTGGCAGAGGCTCTCGCGGCTGAGGCTCCGGCGCCTATGGAATTCGTGGCCATGGAGGACAGATTCGGTAAATCCGGCGCTTACGAAGAGCTTTCCGCTTACTTCAAGCTCGATGCCGCCGCGCTTGTCGAAGCTGTGAAGAGAGTATTGGCCCGGAAATAGTCTGGTAGAATTATCGGGTCTCAGTAACAACTATCTGAACGGAGCATTCTGTGACAACAGCCGCAAACAATGGTGCGCGGTACGGCTATAGCCGGGGCAGGGCGGCACAGCCCCTGCGCCAACCCACCAGCCTCTCGGCTCTTCCGGAGCTAGAGGTGGATGACATCCCCCAACAGGGAAACCCGGTTATCACGTTCGACCACGTATCGAAAGTCTATCCCGCCCAGCCTAACCGACCCGCCTTGGACAACGTCTCATTGCAGATCTTCCCGGGAGAGTTCGTCTTCCTGGTAGGTCACTCGGGGTCGGGCAAATCCACCCTGGTGCGCCTCATCATCCGCGAGTTGCGCCCCAGCTCGGGCAATATCATCATCGCCAACGAGGATCTGGGCTCCATGCGCAATTGGCGCGTACCCTATCTGCGACGCAACATCGGCTACGTTTTCCAGGACTTCAAGTTGCTTCCCAACAAGACCGTCTTCGAGAACGTCGCCTTCGCCCTTGAGGTTATCGGCAAGAACCGCAACGTCATCCGCACTCAGGTCCCCGAGGTGCTGCGCCTGGTGGGCCTGCAGGATAAGCTTGACAAGTTCCCCGACCAGCTCTCCGGTGGCGAGCAGCAGCGCGTTTCCATCGCCCGAGCCATCGTGAATCGTCCGCCGCTCCTGGTTTGCGACGAGCCCACCGGCAACCTGGACCCCCAGACTTCCCGGGGCATCATGGACCTGCTTGAGCGAATCAATCGCACAGGCACCACGGTGCTGGTGGCCACTCACGACCGCGAGATGGTGGATAACATGCGCCGGCGCGTCATCGCCCTTGATCGTGGTCACCTCACGCGCGACCAGCAGAGGGGGGTGTACGGTTCCGATGTCTAGTCTCGCTTATTTCCTCAAGCAATCCCTCCAGGGCTTCACGCGCAACCTGTCCACGGCCTTGGGTTCCATCATCACCATCTTCCTGTCGTTGCTGATCATCGGCGTGTTCCTTGTGAGCGCTGTGGTGATTGACAACATCGTGAAGTCGGTGGAAAACGAGGTGTCCATCACCGCCTATGTGGATGACGATGCGAAGGATTCCGACATCCAGAAGGCCCAGGATTACATTAAGGGCATCAGCGGCGTGGCCAGCATCTCCTTCACCACCAAAGACCAGGCCTTGGAGAACTTCCGCAGCATGTCCTCGAATGCGGATATCGTTGACGAGTTGGGCGGAAACCCCTTGCCAGCTTCCATCAACATAGAGCTCTCCGACCCGCAACTGGTTCAGCAGGTGGCCGACGATATCGCTGCGAGTGACGAATTCGCGGCCATCGCCGACGAAAGCGATCCGGCCGATTCGCTGAAATACGGCCAACGCACTGTGGAGCGACTGTTCTCGGTGACGAACTACGTGCGCTATATCGGCATCGCGCTCATCGTGTTGCTGGTGTTTATCGCTCTGGTGTTCATCAACAACACCATCCGCCTGGCCATCATGGCCCGCCGCAAGGAGATCGCCATCATGCGCCTGGTGGGCGCGTCGAATGGCTTCATCCGCGGGCCGTTCCTCATGGAGGGCGCGTTGCACGCCATCATCGGCGCCGTGCTAGCCATCGTGTGCCTGGAACTCATACATATCCTGGCGCTGCCGCGCCTTCAGGGATCCTTGGCTTTCTTGCCTATCGAGCTCAACGCCACGGCTTTCCTGATCATCTATGCGGTGCTGCTGGTGGCAGGCTTGCTCATCGGCCTCATCGGTTCCGCACTTGCCATGCGGCGCTATCTGAAGGTCTAGCGCGCAGGCTTCAAGGCCATGGTGCAACGGGGAAACAACCAACGGGCAGCTGTGCGTTCGCGAAAGATGCGAGCGCGCAGCTATCGTCTCATTCGGATCTTCCTCTTCATCATCGCGCTGACCATCGCTCTGTTCGTGGGTTTCTTCCTTCGTGGGCAAACGGCCTGGTTGCAATCCATGGGTTTTCCGGCTTCCGTCACCGGTGCCGATCAGAACACCGTGCTGGATACCTCGGCGGCGAAGGATGCCTATAATTCGCTTTCCGTGCGACTAGGCGAGGTGGAGGATATCATCGCCACCGACAGCCTGGACACCTATAACCTGGATGTGGCTACGGATAAGACGCTTACGGCGTTCGCTGAATCCACCGATGACCCCTATATGCGCTATTACTCGCCGGAACGCTACAATGCACTGCTCAACTCCACTGACGAAGGGTATGCGGGCATCGGTGTGCTGTTCTCGGAATACGAGGGGCAGGCCTACGCAGTGGATGTCTTCGAAGGCTCTCAGGCTCAGATGGAAGGGGTCCAAGACGGCGATTTCGTCGTCTCGGTCAATGGTGACAACTCCCAAACCTGGTCTCGCACCGAGGTGGCGGCTGTGCTCAGCCAAAACCAAGGCTCGTCGGTGGTCATCACCTGGCGGCGTCCGGAATCCCTTGAGGCGATCGGAGGCGCCACCTTCACCACCACATTGCTCTGCCAAGAATACGATGAGGTCAATGTGACCTCTGAGTACGACGAGGAGCGCGAGGTGGGCTATATCAAGGTGAAGCAGCTCACGCAGAACGCAGCGCCGCTCGTTCAGGCCTCCATCACCGATCTGACCGCTCAAGGCGCTCAGTCCTTCGTGCTGGACATCCGCGATAACCCGGGCGGATATCTGAGCCAGGCCGTGGATCTGGCCAGCCTCTTCATGAACGGAGGCACCGTGGTTGAGGTGCAGACGGTCGATGGGAATTCAGCGAAGGCGGCCACCGGTCAGCCGGCTACGGCGGCGCCTGTGGTGCTTCTGATAAACAAGAACACTGCTGCAGCGGCGGAGGTGGTAGCCGCTGCGCTCAAGGAAAGCCAGCGTGCCACATTGGTGGGTGCCACCACCATGGGCAAAGGGTCGGTGCAGGTGCTCTACGAGCTCAAATTCGGTGGCGCTCTGCGCTATACGGCTGCCTACTATCTCACCCCCGAAGGTCATGCAATCGACAAGGTGGGGGTCAGCCCCGAGGTGGTGGTCGATTCCGGAGAAGATGGCGATGCGCAGATGGAATATGCGCTGAGCTTGGCGGCATCGCTGGTTAGAGTCTAGCCCATGGGCCGCACGCGCAAGCGCACCCGGCGCACAGCCCGGTCCCATCCGCGTGGCATCATCGAGCTCCACCGGGATGGCTACGGGTTCGTTCAAACCGCTGAAGGCGAGTTCTTCATCCCGCGCTCGAAGACCTCCGGGGCATTTCCCGATGATCTGGTTGAGATTGCGCCCTTGAGCCGTTACGAGCGTGATCATTACCGGAAGAACCAGAAGGGCGGCGGGGACCGCAAGCGGACCGCGCGGGTCGTGAATGTGGTGGAGCGGGCAACCGACCAAGTGGTGGGCTATTATCGCCACGCTGAGCCGTTCGGCGTGGTGGAACCTCTGGATCCCCGCATCCAACATGATGTTTTCACGCAGCTCAGCGCCTATCCTGGCATCCCTGATGGCGCCATTGTGAGTGTGCGCATCGATACATTCCCCGACCGGCGCACCGCCGCCACGGGCACGGTGATGGAGGTGCTCGGCGATGAGGACGACGAGCGCATACCCATAGACCTGATCATCGCCCGCCACAAGTTGGAAACGGAATTCTCTGCAAGCTCCCTTACGCAAGCCGCTGAGGCCAAAGTGGACGGGGAAGAGGCGCTGGCTCAAGGCTACGAGGATCTGCGCAACCGGTTCATCTTCACCATTGACCCTACCGATGCCAGGGACTTCGATGATGCCGTCTCCTTGGAGGAGGCAACGCTCCCTGATGGACAGCCGGGATATAGGCTTGGGGTCCACATCGCCGATGTGTCTTATTCGGTGCCGTGGGGTTCGTCTGTGGACTTGGATGCAAGGCGGCGCGCAACCAGCGTCTACCTGGTGGATCGCGTTATTCCCATGCTACCTGAAGCCCTTTCCAACGATGTCTGCTCTCTGCGCCCTAGAGAGGATCGCCGCACGCTTACAGTGGATATGCTCGTGGATTCCCAGGGAGCGGTGGTGGAGGCGCGACCTTATCCTGCGCTCATCCGCTCGGCGGTGCGTCTGACCTATGAGCAGGCCCAAGAGATACTGGATACGGGTACTGTTCCGGGCGCTGTGGGTTTGGATGCGGCGGGGGAGGAGAAGCTGGTTGAGCGGGTGCGCGGCTTGAATGCCGTTGCCCAACAGGTTCGCGAGAGACGCGAAGCTGCCGGCGGTCTTGATTTCGACACGGTAGAAGCCAAGGTGAGGCTTGACGATTCCGGCTTTCCCTTAGCGGTGGAGCTGCGCCAGAAAACACCTGCTACAGAGCTTATAGAAGAAGCCATGATCATGGCCAACGAGGCCGTGGCCCGCTTCCTGCGCGATGCAGGTTTCCCGTGCATCTATCGCATCCATGACCAGCCGTCGCCAGATACCCTTGAGGGGTTGGTGCCGGTGCTCGAAGAGTTTCCCTGGTTCAAGAAGGTCGATCGTCCGCGGTTCATCGCGGGTGATCCGAAGCAGATCCAGGCAGTGCTGCGCTTGGCGAAGGAACGCCCCGAGGCAGAGCTGGTGAACACGCTTGTGCTCCGCTCTATGATGCGGGCGACCTATAGTCCGCAACTGGCACCGCACTATGGTCTGGCAAGCAGCGCTTATGCCCATTTCACTTCGCCCATTCGCCGCTACCCCGACTTGGTGGTGCATCGCATGGTGAAGACCGCGCTTTTCGGGCGCCCGGAGAGATTCGATCAAGAGGTCTCGAATCTACCTTGGATAGCCGAGCACTCCTCTGAGATGGAGCGCGTGGCGGAGCGGGCTGCCCGAGAGTCCCAAGAAGTGAAGATCGTCGAGCTCATGGAGGGCCATGTAGGCGAGGTCTTCTCTGCGACCATATCTGGCGTGGCATCATTCGGCTTGCATGTGCGCTTGGAGAACACAGCAGAGGGAGTGGTGGAGATATCCGATTTGGGCAATGAGTATTTCGTCCTCGATCCCGTCCGCCACTTGCTGACGGGCTCCGATACCGGCAAGCAGTTCCGCTTAGGACGCAAACTTGCGGTGCGTTTGGTGGAGGCGGACCGGCGTGTGGGCCGCTTGCGCTTCCGTTTGGTCTGATCGGCGCGGCTGACGCATCTGAATCTAAGCTGGTAAAACGAAAACGAACCCCCGAAACGGGGGTTCGTAGCTTCGCATTGTGGTGGAGGCGCGGAGAATCGAACTCCGGTCCATGGAAGATCCCTGGTCAGGCTCTACAAGCTTAGTCTTGGATCTAGGTTAGGGGCTGCTTGGTTCCAAGACGCACGTTGCAGCTCCAAAGCCGGTTCAGCCTTTGCTCCGATCATACCGGCTACGTATCGAAGCGCGTTCCCCTAAAATGACATCGCACCCGGGACGGGGAAACCTCCGGGATTGACGTGCCGACTTATCTTATGCGGCAAGGGCGTAACGCCCAGTGAAGTTCTTTTTGCCAATTAATTTGACGTTACCCCTGTTTAACGTGGAGAGGAGACCACGACCTGCTCCTCACCTCAGACCTACCATGTCGAAACCAGTCGCCCCCAGATAACCAAGGGAAAAGGCTCCACCTTTTCAATGTGCGCGCGAAGCGTGGCTTCGCGGATTTCCCATTATAGTGAGGGAGGAGGGGAAGTCAAACAACGGGTGGCTGACAGATTGCAGCCTTAAGTTATGAGCTGAGCTAGCGACGTTTGCCTTTGGGCATGAAGAAGCCCACGCTGTCCATGATGTCGTCGTAGGCCTCCTTGAGCTCCTTGGCGGTCGCCACGCCCTCCCGAGCGATGTCATTGAGGTCTTGGGTCATTTCACCCACCTCTTCGCGGGTGATGCTCAAATCCATCTCGTCAGCCTTGGCTTTTGCCTTCGCCGCGCCCGCCGTGGCGGCTTCCTTGGCCTTCTTCGCCTGCACCTCGGCTTTGCCCCGCACTTTATCGAGCTTCTTCTCGGCCTTCTTGCGCACCTTGTTGCCCTCATGGCCGGCGATGGAGGCCATCTTGTAGAGATAGCCCGGCTCCTCGTCTTCTTCGTCTGCGGAGGTGTTTTCCGGTGCGGGCTGCGAGGCGGTTTCTTCCTCGATCACCTCGAAATCCGTCGCATCGAAGCCCTCGTAGTAGCATTCGACCTCGGCGCCGTCTTCCTCTATGACGAAACCGACCTCGTTGTCGTCTTCGTCGATCAGGTAGTAGAGAATCTGATCTTCGGAGATTTCCATTTCGACTACTTCGAACTCGTCTGCCATGGCGGCCTCCTTCGCATTCAGCGGCTACGTTCCTTCAGTGCGCGCTCTATGTCGCGCTGAGCGTCTTTTTTAGCGATATCCTGGCGTTTGTCGTAGAGCTTCTTGCCGCGACCCAAGGCCAATTCAACCTTGACGCAGGATGCATCGTTGAAGTAGATGGAAAGCGGCACCAAAGCGAAGCCCCTCTCTTGGGTTTTCTGCTCAAGCAGGCGGATCTGGCGGCGATGGAGCAGCAGCTTGCGGCGTCGATCGGGGTCCACATTCGAATAGCCGCCATGGCTGTAGGGAGCGATATGCAGGTTGTAGAGCCAGCATTCGTTGTTGCGGATAAGCGCGTAGCAGTCCCGCAGCTGGCAGCCGTTCTCGCGCAAGGAGCGCACCTCGGTTCCGGTGAGCACGATGCCCGCTTCGTAGCGCTCGATGACTTCGTATTCGTGGTAGGCACGGCGATTGGTGGCGATGACCTTGCGTTTCTCTTCTTGTTTCGCCATTTACCAGTACCCTTTCGTGCGACGCACGCGTTTTTTCTTCTGCGGCCTGAAATCCAGCTCCAGCTGGCCATCCATGCTGCTGTTCTTCGAGGTGAGCCGTTGTACGTCCTCGATGCTCCAGGAGGCGGCGTCTTTGCCGAAGAGTTCAAGCATCTTCATGCGCGCATCATGGATGTTGTCTTTGGAGCCTGCCCGGGCGTCGCTCTCGAATTCAAAATGACCCGCACCGCGAACGTCTGCGGCGGCGGGAGAGCGATAATGTGCCAAGTAGGTTGCCAAGACATATTCCTTAAGATTAGTTTAGGAAATAATACCATGGTGACGGGCGGATTTATAATGCTCTTATGGCGAGACGATGAATTAAAAGGAAAAAATGGATGCGGCCAGGGTTTTCGCCCTTTTACGGCTGCGAGCCTGCTACAATGAAGCCCCGATAAATTGACGACTAAAACGCTAGGTTAAACGTACCATGGGTCTTTTCCGATCACGCGGCGCTAAGAAGAACGCTGACGAAGAAATAATCACTTCCGAGGAGGCTACCGTAGAAACGGCTGCGGCGGCTGATGATGCGTTGACTGAAGAAGCTGCTGCGTCCGATATCGATTCTCAAAAGGACGAAGCGAGCGAATCTGACGCAGAAGTCGAATCCGATATCAATAAACCTCAGCGCATTGATGACCCAGAGCCTAAAGTGACGGCTATTCCGGTGGCGAAGATCGTTTCCGATGACGACGATGCTGCTGATGACGCTGACGATGCCGCCGGTGGTGCAAGTGCCGCTGGCGATGATGCCGATTCCGATTCCGATTCCGATGAATCCTCACTCGAGGTTGAAGAGGGCGAATCGGCCCAAAGCGCCTCATCCGAGGTGGGCAAGGAACGAAACACCGACGATTCAGCCGATCCGGCTGAAGACGCAGAAGAGTCCGAAGCAGCCGAAGCAGCCGAAGACGTTGATTCCTCGGTGGGGACGGAAGATGAGCAAACGACCGCTTCGGTTTCGGATGATTCGGAAGAAGCGCCCGAGGATGAAGCGAGGGACGCGGCCAATGCCGATACCGATGCGCATGCCGATGCCGATAGCGGGGAAGAATCGGAAAGCGATAGCCCCTCAGACTATGTGACCGGTTACGCTGCTGCCACCAATGCTGCGGCCGAGAAGGGCAAGACGGCCAAAACCTCAAAGGGCGATCCGGAGAAGCGCGCCAAACATGCAGCTCATGGCGACGATGGTGCAGAGCCGGGCCTTAGTGGCTTTTCGGAGATCCCCCAGAAGAAAAGCCATAGGGGGCTGAAGATCTTCGGCATCACGGTGGCTTCTGTGGTAGTGGCGCTGGCGATCATCTATGCCATAGGCGTCATCGTGTTCATGGGGCGCTTCTTGCCTCACACCATCTTGGGTGACCACGATGTTTCCATGCGCTCCGATGATGAAGTGGTGGAGATGCTTAAGCAAACCGCCGATAACTATCAGATCGACGTGGTGTGCGGTGAGTTCAACTATCATGCCACGGGCGATGATCTAGGGATTAAGATCGATGCAGAGCGCATAGTAGACGCCGTCCATCGCGAGTTGCCTTCATGGAAATGGCCGGTTTTCCTTCTGCAGCAAAGCCATGATGAATCCCAATGCATGGACGTGAGCTTCGATCGCACGAAATACGAGGCGGCTTTCAAGGAAGCCATTGTGAAGTTCAATGAGACCGCGACGCCTCCGACGAACGCCACCATCGTGTTCAGCGAGGAGGCCAAAGCGTTCTCCATTGCTGCAGAGACCATAGGTACCCAAATCGATCCGGAGGCGGCAACGAAATCTTTCGCGGAGGCTATAAACGAGCTGGAGCCCCTGCTCGTTTTGCCGGAGTCGGATTTGCTGCAGCCCACGCGCTTCGCTGACGATGCGAAGCTTATGGAGTCCGTTCAGGTTGCCAATGCTATGACCTCGGCAAATATCACCCTTGTTATGGCAGGCAATGAGGTAAGGGTCATCGGGAGCCCTGAGCTCCAGCGTTTCGTGAGCATTGACGAGAACCTGGAGGTCGCCTTCAAAGACGACGAGCTTTCTGCGTGGTGCGCCGAGCTTGCCGATGGCTTCAACACCATTGGCACTGAGCGCACCTATACACGTGCCGATGGCAAGGTGATTACCGTGAGCGGAGGAGCTTACGGTTGGGAGATCGACCAAGATGCCCTGAAGGATGCGCTTATCGAAGCCATCAAGGGCGGCCAGACCGCTTCCATTGACGTGCCGCTGCTTACCGAGGCCTATGCTTTCGTGGGTCCCGGGGAGCGCGATTGGGGTCCGCGCTACATCGACGTGGACATCTCCGAGCAGCATGTGCGCTTCTATGATGAGAACGGCAATCTGTTCTGGGAGACCGACTGCATCACCGGCGCCCCTGATGGGAAGCACGACACGGTGACGGGTGTTTGGAAGCTCAATGACAAGGAGAGCCCCTCTACTTTGAAGGGCTTTGAGGGCGATAAGAAGATCTACGAGACCAAAGTGACATTCTGGATGCCCTTCGAGCGCAATGCCATCGGGTTCCACGATGCCACCTGGCAACCGAGCTTCGGAGGCAATATGTATGCCCGAGGCTATGGCAGCCATGGTTGTGTGAACCTATCCTATGCTGCGGCTGAGGAGCTTTACGGGCTGATCAATGTTGGCGACGTGGTGATCGTCCACTACTAGGTTCAGAATGCCTGCGGCACCCTGGGCCTTCTCGACTACTTACTAGCGCCAACCTGTTTTTTAAGTCGTTAAAGGGGCGTACTTCAGATTGATCAGCTTTGTTAGGGCGTCGGGTGCCATTTCCACCTGACAGCCCAGGCGACCTCCGCTGAACATGATGGTGTCATAGAGTTGAGCGGTCTCATCTATGACGGTGGGGAAGGGCGTTTTCATGCCGATGGGTGAACAGCCTCCGTGAATATAGCCGGTAAGGGGTAGAAGCTCTTTGGCAGGTATCATGGCCACGGCTTTCTCGTGCACGGCAGCTGCAGCTTTCTTCAGATCAAGCTCCTCGGCAACGGGTACCATGAAGACGTAGTGTTGTCCGGACCTGCCTTGGGTCACCAGTGTTTTGAACACGCAATCCGGATCTTGGCCGAGCTTTTCGGCTACCGCGGTCCCCGAGAGGGCTTGGGGGCAATCGAACATTACCGCTTGGTAGGGGAGACCTGCTGCTTCTATCTCGCGTAGGGCATTGGTCTTCTTCTGCTTGTCCTTCGATTTTGCCATGGCTGATCAAGCGCGTCCATCTGCGACGATGCGCTCGTAGAGAGCGCGCAGGGCGTTGCCGCGATGCGATACCTCGTTTTTGCGCGCCTGGGGCACTTCGGCCAGCGTGCAGCTGCCTTCGAATACATCGGGCCAGAAAAGCGGGTCATAGCCGAAGCCGCCATCGCCTTGGAGCTCATGGCCTATGCGGCCTTCCACTGTGCCGCGGGCATCCATCTCGCTTCCATCTTCGTCGATGAACACCAAGGTGCAGACGAAGCGAGCGGTGCGCTGTTGGTCGGGCACGCTTTCCAGTTCGGAGAGGAGCTTGGCATTGTTGGCGTCGTCGTTGCCGTCCTCTCCGGCGTAGCGGGCGCTGAAGACTCCCGGGGCGCCGCCTAAGGCGTCCACCTCCAAACCCGAATCATCGGCTAGCACGGCCATGCCTCCGCTTGCAGCACGGGCAGCGAGCGCCTTGATGCGCGCATTCCCCAAAAAGTCATCGGCATCTTCGTCCGGATCGGATTCTATGCCGGCTTCCCGTAGCGTTTTGAATTCCCAACCGGGAAAAGCCAGGGCATGGGCGATCTCTGAGGCTTTGTGGGCGTTATTGGTGGCAAGCAGCACTGTCTTCATGGGTTGGGCCTTTCGTTCGTGGCAAAACCATAGCACGAAACGGGTTGAGAAGCTGCTGAGAGCACGACGTTCTGGTGTTTCGCCAGTGAGTTCCTGAGAGTAAGGGGGAGCGAGAATTGGAGCGGGCGACGGGAATCGAACCCGCGTCAGGAGCTTGGAAGGCTCCGGTTCTACCATTGAACTACGCCCGCAATGCAATCGAATTATACCTTATCCGCGAATACGGCGATAGGCGAATACGCCTATCAGGACCGAGGCCATCGTCGCAACCACCGCAGTCAGTGCAAACGGAGTGGTCTCATCGCCTGTCTGAGGCGTTCCCGAGCCTGCGCCAGAGCCTGATCCCGAACCAGAGCTTGGCCCCGAACCCGCCCCGTTGCCGGCGCCACCAGACCCGGTGCCCGCATTCGGGAGGTTGCCCTGCTGCCCTCCACCTCCGGGGGGCAGAACCTCCCCGCCGCCTTCATCGGGCAGGGGCGGGGGATTGTCTGCGGTCGGCACGATCTCCAATACATAATGCATCTCGTTGGTGGGATCGGCTTCCTCCCACAATACGATATCCCAGATATCGGAGTTGTTCGCAGCCGTTATGATGCCGAACAGGCCGAAAAGCGAACTGGCAACGACCGGTTCTCGCTTGGTGATGGAATAGGCAACCCCATCGGGTAACTGGAGTGCGAAATCGGCCTCTGTCTTGGGCATCGCGCTGCGTGCCAGGTATATCTTCGCATAGCCGCTTTCGTCCCACTTTATCGGGGTTGCTGCACTTGCTCCTTCGAACGCGATGGACCCTATCTCCAGCTTCAGCGCAGGCGCGATCCTCTCCCAGCCGGCATAGAGATCCACGATGCCGTGGACGAGTTCAACGCTCTCAATCGGATCGCCCGCGCAATCGGGGTTGTCATACCATCCCAGGAAGCGATAGCCCTCCCGTGAGATGGCGTCTCCATTCAGAAGGTCCATCCGGCTTCCCGGCTCGATCCCGTTTTGCCCGAACTCGAACACCGTCGTGAATTCTCCAGAGAAATCACCGCCATTGGTGTGGTACATGAGGACGCATGCGTTGCTTGTCCATCTTGCATACAGCGTAAGGTCGCCGTATGCAAGAGGCGAGATCTCCGTCACCGGAGTTCCGGAGAAATCCACATCTTCGTACCATCCGGCGAAGATGTGGCCATCCCACGCCATGGTCGACGCATTGGGAAGCGCCAATCCCTGGCCAGCCGTGTAGCTCTCGAAGGCGGAAAGATCGATATCCGGCGGCTGATCGCCCACGGCATCCCTACCGAGGTCATAGGAGATGTTATAAGTCAGCGGAGTCCACTTCGCCCAGAACCGCTTCGCGCCCATCTCGCCAATCGGAATGGACGTCACTCGCGAACCGGTGAAACCAGAATTATCGTACCAACCGCCGAACTCGTATCCTGCTCGCTCCATGCCCGGCAGCACTGCCTCGATGCCATACTGGTAGCTGACCAGGTCCACTTCGCCGACCAGTAGTTTCCCGCCATTCATGAACAACGTGACATCGTATACATCGATCGTCCATTTTGCCCACAGCTCTTTATCGCCTGCATCATCCTTGGAGAGGGAGAAGATGGGCGACCCTGTACATTCCTTGTTGTCGTACCAGCCTTTGAACGTGTGCCCGGTATAGGTCATGTCGGCGCCGCTCGGCAGCGTCGTCCCTACGCCTGATTCGTAGGTGAAAACGCTCGATGTCCCTTCAGGCAGCGTTCCTCCCTGCGGATGCAGCGTCACGCTGTATGTTACAGCTTCCCATTTCGCCCAATATTCCTTGTCCCCGTAATCGGCCGGGGTGATCGAGGTCACCGGATCCCCTTCGCAATCCGCGTTCTCGTACCATCCAGCGAAGATGCGATACGGATGCGAGAGCTCCGGGAGCTCCGTTTGCGTACCTGCAACATAACCCGTCACATTGCTGGCGGGATTCTGCAGCGTTCCGCCGTTGAGGTTCAGCTTCACCGAATAGGCGTTGGGGGTCCATCGGGCGTATACCGCCACCGCCTCGGTGCGGCCGGCGGGAATGGATTTGATCGGCGATCCGCTGTAGGCGGGGTTGTCATACCAGCCGGCGAAAGTATAGCCATTGCGCTCTATCTGGCTGCTCGTAGGCAGGATGAGCGCCTCTTCGCTGTTGTATTCCTCGGGAGCGGTATATCCTGCAGCCCAACTGCCGCCACCTGGCTCTAGAACCAAGGGGAAGATCACCGCATCCGGATCGAATTCCTCCACCGTCACCGTGGTGGGGTAGCTGGTGAACGAATGATCGGTCGCGGCGATGCGCACCTCATAGGATCCAGGAGGGACCTGCGTCATGGCTGTTGTGATGGGAATCCACCCGCTCGCGTTCGCACCGTCGGTAGTGCCTGCTGGCCGGTACTCCAATTCCGGAGAGCCATACACCCCGGCAGAGCTGTAGTGAATGGCGCCCAGTCCCTTCGAATTCGCGCGCACTCCCTTCAGACGGTCGGCGCAGTCCATCTGGGGCCGCGGGGCGATCTCGATCGTCTTCTCGAAACTGTAGGGCTTATTCGAAGCGCGCACGTCGTAGTACAGGCTGACCGACCGCGTGCCCTTGTAATCGGTTTCCTCGTTCTTGAACTTGTCGTATTCGATGATCTCGGTCAGGTCGATGCTGTCCGCATTGGTCGTCATATATGCGAATGTGGAGAGAGATGGGCTGGTTTTGAACTCAACGTCCATCCAATCACCAGCCTTCAAGGACAGCTGGGGAATATCGATCGTGGTGCGGAACGGCAGGTTGTGCACGCTTACCTTCGTGCGATCGAAGCTGGAGCCCCAAAGCAGCAGCTTCTCGTTTTGGTAGTCCACTTCGAAGTCCAGGTCGTAGTCATAGAATGTATCCCTATTCCCCACGAATCGCAGCATGGGGTAGCCCACATGGATGGTCGGGTCGAATTCCCACACGCTGTCAGTGAATCCGAAGCGATTGAACAACTCCTTGTTGTTGCGCAAGTTGGTGATGCTGTACGGTTTCGAGAAGCTGTCAGGGAACGTGTATTGCGCCGGCGTTTTCAGGTCCACGCGCGCGAAGGCCACATCGGCCTCTTCGTTCACAGCCAGGGAAGAGCCATACTGCGGTGCAGCGCTCTCGTAGCAATTCTCGAAGACGCTCACGGCCTCTGGCGCGCTGAACGTGGTGATGCGAGCGCCGGCAGCAGCCTGGTTGTGCTCGTGGCTTGCCCACTGGTCTGCGGCAAGGGCGGGGTCGCCCAGCCCGAAGCAGTTCGAGATCTTGGTGTTCGCAACGTCGAAGGCGCCGGGTTCGATGTCGCCGGCGATCACACCGTTCTTCGCAGACTTGGGGCAGTTGATGCCCACGTTGGAGATGCATCGGTTCATCTTGGCCGACTTGGTGATGGCTCCCGCCACGCCGCCGCAGCTGGTCCCATAGGTCCCCAGCGTTCCCTGCACGTACACGTCTTCGAGGGCGCTTTGGCACACGCGCCCCGACACGAATCCACCGTAACACACGTTGGTGGCGGTAGCCGAGCCAACCTGCAATACGGCATTGGTCACTTGGATGCGCGCGAACTGCGAGCCGCCATCGCGCGTGTCCTTGCCTTCGGCATTGGCGAATCCGTCATCTCCCGACACGAAGCCGACTTGCGACCTTCCTCGCAGCGACACGTTGTTGAAGAAGAGATCGGTGAACTTCGATTGGTACGACCTCGTTGCCAGAAGCGATACGAAGCTTGTGGCCTCAAGGCTCTGGTAGTTCTTGGAGTTTTCTATATTCAAGCCGCTGATCTGGACAAAGCATACGCGGTTGAACAGCGACACGCCATCCAGTCCTGTGATCGTGTGTCCGTTTCCGTTGAACACCACGGGTTCTTCCGCCGTGCCGATCATCGGTTGCGTAACCACGTTGCCTTGCTTCGAGTCAGAGGCTGCATTCGCGGCCGACCATTCAGCGAAGTCGAGGTCTGCCTCCAAATGGAACGTGCGGATTCCCAATTGCAAATCGCTTGAGATCCGTGCGAAGTCATCGACGGAGCGGATGCTCCTCTCGAATTTGGTATAGGTGATGTTCTCCAGCTCGCTGTTCACGATGGTGGGCGAGACCGCACTCGTTGCCGAACCTCCCAATATGAGATTCTTGATATAGCCGTGCCTGATCCCTTCGAATAGGTAGGGAAGCGGGGCACCTTCAGAGTAGATGCTGTGCCCGCGCCCGTCCAGCTTGCCATAAAAGATGCCCTTCACCAGCGAATCGTTCGCATCGAGGCCCAAACTGCTCACATCGATGTCGCTATCCAGGACGTAATTGCCCTGCGGGTCGTCGGCGATGGCAAGCAGGTCGTCCAGCGTGCGGATATAGGTGATGGGTTTCGGGTTCTCATAGATTCCGTAGCGGAAGTCGTTCGTCATGCGCTTCATCATGTAGAACATGCGCGTGCGCAGCGAGAAGCTGGAACCCAGGTTGCGGTCATGCGCTTCGGCATCCGACTTCAGCGCAGCCTCGAACTTGTCCACCAGGTCGTTGAAGCTAACGTAGTTCAGGCTGTCCTTCTTCGCTTCTATGCCGTCCCACGTCTGCATCTGCCATTCCTTATACGAGGAGCAGTTGGTGATCTGCTTGAGTTTTTGCAGATCGTTGCCGCCCGCGCTCCCGTAGGTTGCGAATGCGTCGTAGCCCTCGCGGCCCATCATGCGGTACATCATCACTTTGAAAGAGCGGGAATCGGGATAGAAGGTGTTGGCATGCACCGGGAACCACCACGAGCCGCGGTTGTCCTCGCTGACGTATATCTGTCGGCGCCAGGTGATGCTGCCGCCATCGGGGATGCCGGGGCGCAGGAACAGCTGGTTGTCGTACACTTCCTCGATCGTTTCGAACTTCTTCGAACCGTCGTTGAACGCCGAGGCGTTTACCGGCATGGTGGCTGTGGTGCCGTCGTATCCATCAAGCACCATGCTGCGGGAACAAAGCACAGTGGTATTGGTGCCGGAATCAAGGGGGCTATCGCCGTTCTGCCCGCTGAACCACACCTGCGATGCCACGGCGTTCTGCTCGTCCTTGTCCAGCCGCAAAAACGCCTGAAGCGCGGCGTAATCCAGTACGTCCAGGGTCTCGTACATCTTCCCATAGAAGTCGTCCGCCTGGTCTTTCCCGTAGATGCGGTCCCGGGTGTAGTTCGACATGATGTCGGACGAGATGTTGTAGTCGAAGCAGAGGTTGAGCACCGGCGACATGGACCCATGGCCCTGGGTGAGCAGGCCATCGGTGAAGTCCTCGTTGGAAGCGCCATCGCGGCGGTCGGCACCGAGGAAGACGTCGTTGTCTAAGGCGTGGGCGAACTCGTGCGACCAGTAGTACGACCACCCGCATGAGAGCGAGGTATAGGCCAGGAACAGGATGCGCTTCTTGGTAGGAGTCGAGTTGATCGTAGCAGCCGCCGCGCCTTGGCCGCCCGTGGTGTCGTAAAGCTCGCTCACGTCGAAGAAGTTCTTCTGCCAGGGGTCCTCGGTGTAGTGCTTTCCCCACAGCCCGTGGCTCTCGTAGAAGACATTCTGGGAAGTGCCGTAGTCGTAGCGGGAGGTCATGTTGTCCAACGCGAGGA
>CAZKKN010000006.1:0-49200 GCA_964553375.1 uncultured Eggerthellaceae bacterium
CATCTCCACCGAACACCTCCTACTCGGTATCGTCCGTGAAGGGGAGGGCACTGCCCTCGACGTGCTCGCCCGCCTTGGCAAAAGCGGCGACGACGTGCGCACGGCCCTGAACGACCTGGTGGGTCAAAGCCCGGTTTACGCCGGTCGCACCCCTGCCATGGGTTTCCAGCACGGTCCCAGCGATTCGGTGCTCAAGGAGTTCGGCTCGGACCTCACCAAGAAGGCCCGGGACGGGAAGCTCGACCCGGTCATCGGCCGCGCCGGCGAGATAGAGCGCATCATGCAGATCCTCTCCCGCCGCCAGAAGAACAACCCGTTGCTCACCGGCGAGCCCGGTGTGGGCAAGACGGCTGTGGTGGAGGGCCTCGCCCAGCTCATCGTGTCCAATCAGGTCCCCGACATCCTGCGGGGCAAGCGCATCATAACCTTGGACATCTCCTCTTTGGTCGCCGGTTCGAAGTATCGCGGTGAATTCGAGGAGCGCATGAAGAAATGCATCCAGGAGGTCATCGATGCGGGCGATATCATCCTGTTCATCGACGAGATCCATACCATCATCGGCGCTGGGTCAGCCGAAGGCTCCATCGATGCCGCAGCCATCCTGAAGCCGCCGCTTTCCCGCGGCGAGATCCAGGTTATCGGCGCCACCACCATGGATGAGTTCCGCAAGCACTTCGAGAAGGACTCCGCCCTCGAGCGCCGCTTCCAGCCCATCAACGTGGGTGAGCCCAGCGAAGAGCAGGCCGTTCGCATCATGGAGGGTCTGCGGGACCGCTACGAGGACCATCACCACGTCCACTTCACCGACGAGGCGCTCCAGGCGGCCGTGTCGCTTTCGAGCCGTTATATCCAGGACCGCTTCCTGCCGGACAAGGCAGTGGATGTCTTGGATGAGGCCGGTGCCCGCATGCGCATCCGCAACATGACGGTGCCGCCGGAGATCCATGCCATCGACGATGAGCTGCGCCAGGTGCGCGCCGACAAGGAAGACGCCATCGCCAATCAGGATTTCGAGCGCGCCGCCACCCTGCGCGATCAGGAGGCCTCCCTGAAGGAGAAGCGCGAAGAGGCCCAAGCGCAATGGGAGAAGGAATCCGAGCGCACGGTGCAGGAGATCACCCTGAAGGATATCGCCGATGTGGTCTCCATGACCACCGGCGTGCCCGTCTCCAACCTCACCGAGGCCGAGGCCGAGAAGCTCTTGCGTATGGAATCAACCCTGCATGAGCGCATCATCGGCCAGGAGGAGGCGGTAACCGCTCTCTCTAAGGCCATCCGCCGCTCCCGTTCGGGGCTCAAAGACCCCAAGCGCCCAGCGGGCTCCTTCATCTTCCTGGGCCCCTCCGGCGTGGGCAAAACCGAGCTTTCGAAGGCTTTGGCCGAGTTCCTCTTCAACTCGGAGGAGGCGCTCATCAGCTTCGATATGTCCGAGTACATGGAAAAGCACACGGTCTCGCGCCTGGTGGGTTCGCCTCCGGGCTACGTGGGCTTCGATGAGGGTGGCCAGCTCACCAAGGCGGTGCGCCAGCGGCCCTATTCGGTGGTCCTCTTCGACGAGATCGAGAAGGCCCACCCCGATGTGTTCAACATCTTGTTGCAGATCCTCGAAGAGGGGCGGCTCACCGACGCTCAAGGCCGCACGGTGGATTTCCGCAACACCGTGATAATCATGACCTCCAACGTGGGCGCACGCGACATCGCCCAAAGCCAGACCCTGGGCTTTTCCACGGAGCCGGACAAGGGGCTTTCCGACAAGGAGATCCAAAGCCGCGTGATGTCGGAGCTGAAGAAGATGTTCCGACCGGAGTTCCTGAACCGCCTGGACGAGATAATCGTGTTCAAGAGCCTCACCGAGGAGCAGATGGGTCAGATCGTAGAGCTCATGGTAAGCGACCTGCGCGAGCGCATGATCGCCCAGGGCATGTCCATCAACCTCACCGATGGCGCCCGCAAGCTCATCGTGAAGGAGGGCACCGACGTCACCTTCGGCGCCCGTCCCTTGCGCCGCGCGATTCAACGCTTGCTGGAAGACCCGCTTTCCGAGGAGATCCTGGAAGGCAAATGGACGAGCGGTATGATCGTGGATGTGGACGAGAAGGACGGGGCACTCGTCTTCTCGCTGGGTTCCGGCGAGATCCCCGAACCGCGCAAACGCGATACCATCGCCGCGGAGACGGAGCTCTTGCTGCGCGATTACAATCTGGGGAATGCCTGTGTGCCTTCGGGTGGCATCGCCTCCGGGGGAGCCGCCAGCTAACGGCGCGCCGCCTATAGCCGAACAGGGAAGGGCCTGCGTTTCGCGGGCCCTTTTTGTCGTATCATTATCCCTGTACCCAATCTGCAAAGCGAAGGGATCATTCCATGACAGCCACCCAGAGGCCCCAAAGCGAAGCGGCCGCCCTATCCGATGAGGGCGTAGCGTTGAAGCCCCCGACCTTCAGCGGGGAGAGCTTCGATTTCGAGGAGTTGGCCCGCTCTCTGGAGGGCCTTGAAGGCAAGCTGGACGAGAATCCTAAGACCGCTGCGGTCATCCTGGCTGGCGGTACCGGCGACCGTTTCGGCCGCGAGGGGGGAAAGCAGCTGGTGGAGATAGCGGGCAAGCCGGTTCTCACCTGGTCCGCGGAAACCTTCGATGCTGTAGGCGATGTGGGTCTCATCGTCATCGTGTGCCCCGAGGAGCGCCATGACGAATACCTCAAGCGCGCTGTGGACCCCTTCCCCTTCGTGACCCCCATCGCCGTGGCGCCCGCCGGCGCCATCCGCCAGGAATCGGCCTTCTCCGGCTTGGAGTGCGTACCCGATGACTTCGAGTATGTGGTGATGCACGATGGTGCCCGGCCCCTCATCACCCCGGAGCTCGTGGAGCATACCATCGCCATGGTGAAGGGTAACCTGGATTGCGACGGGGCCATCGTGGCCCATCCGGCCATCGATACCCTTAAGGTCGTGGAAGACGGCGTGGTCATGGGAACCCCCGATCGCAATGTGTTCTGGAACGCCCAAACGCCCCAGGTCTTCCGTGCGGGTATCTTCCGCCGCGCCCATGCGGCGGCCCTCTCCGATGGCTTCGTGGGCACCGACGACTCCTCGCTCATCGAGCGCCTGGGAGGTCGCGTGTTGGTGGTGGAGGGTTCGCGTGACAACATGAAGCTCACGGTGCCTGAAGATTACGACTTGTTGCGGGCTGCGGTGCGCAAGCTCTACGGGAAGGACCCGGAGCGATGAGCGAAAGCGCCTTCGAGCCGCATCGGCTCCGCATCGGCCAGGGTATGGACGTGCATGCCCTCAAGGAAGGCCGTCGGCTGATCATCGGCGGCGTGGACATCCCCCATAGCCGGGGCCTTGATGGCCACTCCGATGCCGATGTGCTCGCCCATGCCATAGCCGATGCCCTTCTGGGTGCAGCCCGAGCGGGGGATATCGGTAAGCTCTTCCCCCCGGATGACCCGGCTTATGAAGGTGCCGATTCCCTCAAGCTCCTGTCCGCCGTGGCGCAGGAGGTGCGCCGAAGCGGCTTCGCGATCCTGGATGTGGATAGCGTCATCGCCGCTCAGGCGCCGAAGCTCTCCCCCTATAGGGAAGAGATGCGCAGGCGTTTGGCTCAGGCCATGGATATTCCCGTCCAGAACGTGGGCGTTAAGGCCACAACCACCGAATGGCTCGGTTTCGAGGGTAGGGAAGAGGGCATATCGGCCACTGCTACCTGCCTGCTCTATAGAGAAGGATGACCCATGAAGATCTACGATACCCAGCAGCATAGAAAAGTGGATTTCATTCCCCTCGTACCCGGGGAAGTGAAGATGTATGTCTGCGGGCCCACGGTGTACAACTACATCCATATAGGCAATGCGCGCACGTTCATCAGCTTCGATATGATCCGCCGCTACCTCCAGTGGCGCGGCTTCGATGTGACCTTCGTGCAGAACGTGACTGACGTGGATGACAAGATCATCACCAAGGCCCTTGAGGAAGGGCGCAGCGCCGATGAGGTGGCAAGCGAGTTCACTCAGGCCTTCATCGAGGACATGCATGCCATGGGGGTGGAAGATCCCACCGTGCGGCCGAAAGCCACCGAGGAGATAGGCACCATGGTGGAGCTCATCGAGCAGCTCGTGGACAGCGGCCATGCCTATGCCACCGAAGACGGCGACGTATACTTCAGCGTGCGTTCCTTCCCATCTTATGGCCGCTTGAGCGGACGAAACATTGATGAGATGGAGGCGGGGCACCGGGACCTGCGCTCTGAGGGGCTGGAGGATCGCAAATCCGATCCTTTGGATTTCGCCCTGTGGAAGGCGGCCAAGCCCGGGGAGCCGGCATGGGAATCCCCTTGGGGGGCGGGCCGTCCCGGCTGGCATATCGAGTGCTCCTGCATGTCCGAGAAATACCTGGGGCTTCCCTTCGACATCCACGGCGGCGGTGCCGACCTGTGCTTCCCCCATCACGAGAACGAGCGGGCTCAGTCCCAGGCCGCCAGCGGCAAGGAGTTCGCGCGCTACTGGATGCATGGCGGCATGCTGCAGGTGAACTCCGAGAAGATGTCGAAATCCCTCGGCAATTTCCTGCTGTTGCGCGAGATCCTCAAAACGGTTGACCCCGCTGTGCTGCGCTTCCTCATGCTGCAGACCCATTATCGCTCGCCTTTGGACTATTCCCCCGAGCGCTTGGATGAGGCTGCCACGGCTCTTGGGCGCATCAAGAATGCGGTCCGCGGCCTCCAGTGGGCAAGCGAGAACGCCACAGGCGACCAGCCGGTGCTCGATAGCGCCCAGGTGCAGAGGATGGTCGATGACCTGCGCACGGCTTTCACCGCTGCCATGGACGACGACTTCAACAGCCCTAAGGCCTTAGGCGAGCTTTTCGATTTCGTGGCTGCAGCCAACTCGCTTGTGGCGGGCAAAGTGCTTGCCCCCCAAGACATCCCCTTAGCGCAGGCTCTACGCGATGCCATCGTGGATACCATGGCCGTCTTCGGTCTGGGGGATGGGGTTTTCGTCGAGGATGACCGCCCTTCCTTCCCAGCCGAAACCGTGGCATTGGCCGCTAAGCTCGCTGGCTATGAAGGCACCGACCCCGCAGACGCGGCCGATGCGCTCTTGGAGGTTCGGGCGACGGCTCGCAAGGACAAGGACTGGGCCACTGCCGATGCGGTGCGCGATGGCCTGGCAGAGCTTGGCATCACCATAAAAGATACGCCCCAAGGCGCACAGCTGGATTATGCTGGCTGAGAAACGGGAGGCGCCTGAGCTGCTGGCACCTGCAGGCGGGTGGAGCCAGCTTAAGGCTGCCGTGCGCTTCGGGGCCGATGCGGTCTATCTGGCATGCGACCGCTTCGGCATGCGCGCTCGAGCCGATAACTTCTCCCTTGAGTCCATGGCTTCGGTGGCCGATTACGCCCATAGCAACGGGGTGGCCGTCCATGTGGCGCTGAACACCCTGATGGGTGATTCGGACCTCGCAGTGCTTCCCGCCTACCTTGAGGCTTTGGCCGAGGCTTCGGTCGATCAACTCATCATAGGGGATTTGGGCGCATTCGCTTTGGCACGCAAGCATGTGCCGGATCTGGATATCTGCGTGTCCACCCAGGCATCGGTCATGAATGCCGCCGCTGCCATGCAGTGGTATGGTCTCGGGGCGCGGCGCATCGTTTGCGCCCGGGAGATGTCCGTCAGCGACATCGCTGCTATGACCTGCCATTTGCCTGACGACTTGCAGATCGAGGCTTTCGTCCACGGCTCCATGTGCGTTGCGTATTCCGGCCGCTGCCTGCTCAGCGCTGCCATGACCGGCCGGTCGGGCAACAAAGGCGTCTGTGCGCAGTCCTGCCGCTGGTCCTATGCCCTCATGGAGGAGCTGCGCCCGGGGGAGTATTTCCCCATCGAGGAGGACAGCCGGGGCGCTTTCATCCTGAATGCCCAAGACCTGTCCATGATCGCGCATCTTGATGAGCTGCGTGCCGCCGGCGTGGATAGCTTTAAGATCGAAGGGCGCAACAAGCAGGCATTCTATGTGGCCACTGTGGTGGGAGCCTATCGCAGCGTGCTCGATGGCGGGGATGTGGCCACGGCTCAAGCGGAGCTTGACACCATATCCCATCGTCCCTACGGCACGGGCTTCTACTTCGGTGAGGCGAACCAAACCGTTGAGCAAGACGGCTATATCCGGCCTTTCGTCCACGTGGCAACTGTGGAGGATTGCCAGGAAACCGCCGATGGCTCCTATCTCATCACCGTTCTTTGCCACAACCGCTTCTGTCCCGGCGATGAGCTGGGAGTGGTGAGCCCGTACTGCGCGCCGTCCACGGTGAAGGTGGGGCCGCTCCAGTGGCACAGCCCGGCCGATGGAGGCAAGCCGTTCGTGGAGCGGGGTGGGCTTTCCCTTGAAGAGGCCAGGTGCCTCTCCATGCTTGTGCCGGCAGAGGTGGCAAATCGCTCCAAGGAGCACTATGTTTTCGTTGCTGACCGGCCGCTTAGAGCTGGGGATTATCTGCGTCGGGCAGATGTGGAAGACGCCGCTTATGGCGAAGCGTCCCAGTAAGGGCCGAAGATCGATTGAAGTGGGGTAAGACCTATGACTCTTGGAACCCAACAGAGCGGGATATCGCGTTCCCAACAGGTGGAGCGGGTGCTTTGGTTCATATTCGTGCTCAACCTGGCAGTTGCTGCGGCGAAGTTCTTCTACGGTTTGGCTTCGGGCTCTGCAGCCATGCAGGCCGACGGCATCCATTCGGTCTTCGATTCCCTTGGAAACGTCATCGGCCTTGTGGGCGTTGCCTTGGCTGCGCGTCCGGCGGATTCCTCCCACCCGTATGGCCATTCCAAATTCGAGACCTATGGGTCGCTTGCCATAGGTGTCTTGTTGGTTTTTGCGGCGATCGAGGTGGGTGGAAGCGCGGTTGAGCGGCTCATAAGCGGACACTATACCGCCCAGGTCTCCTTCGGCTCCTTTGCGGTCATGGTGATAACCTTGGCTATCAACTTGGCTGTGACCCTGTTCGAGCGCCATCGGGGCAAGCAGTTGAGCAGCCAGATCCTCCTGGCCGATGCCGCACACACCCTCTCCGACGTTTTCGTTTCCGTTGGAGTGCTCGTATCCTTGGGGTTCGTGGCCGCTGGTTACCCGGTGGCCGATCCCGTGATGGCCCTCATCGTCACGGTGTTCATCGTGCTCTCGGCGGTGGGGGTGTTCCGCCGGGCCCTGCGCACCCTGTCCGATCACGTGTGCATCCCGCCTCAGGACATCGCGTCTTTGGCCCAGCAGGTTCCCGGCATCCGGGAGGTGCATTGCGTGCGCACCCGGGGCAGCGAAGCGGAGGTCTATGGCGACCTCCACGCCTTGGTGGACCCTTCCATGACGGTGCTCGATGCCCATCGGGCTGGTGACAAGCTGGAAGAACTCATCAAAACCGAGTATCCTATGGTGAAGGAGATGTTGGTGCATATCGAGCCCTACGGCTATGACGAAAGCGCCGACGAGGCACGAGTCGATTGCGAGTGACGCTGATGGAGCGAAAGGTTCCGCCACAAGGGGATCGCCGCCGGGCCAGAGGTTCCGCCTCTGTGCACCCCGCATCTCCTCAGCGCCCTTCCCGCACTTCCCGTGCAGCTCATCCCGCCCAAGCTACGCCACCCCAAGTCACGCCACCGCATCGTACCGCCCGGTCTGCGCACCCGGGTCCTTCCCGTCCCGATGCGCCACGACCCCGGTCTTCGTCTTCGCGTCCTAGTCGCAGCGGCTTCTCACCCGAGCAGAAATCGTTCATCATGACTATGCGCTCTGTGGCCTCGGCGGCGTTTTTCGGCATCCTCATCCTGGGATGCCTCATAGGCCTGCTTTTCTTCTTCCGCCCCACGGCCTCGGCGGTGGAGAAGCGTGACCTCACGGATTTTCCCCCGTTCACAGTGGAGTCATTCCTCGATGGTTCGTATTTCAGCGCTGTGTCGCTTTGGTATTCCGATACCTATCCGCTGCGTGAGCCTTTGGTCTCGGCGGACCAGGGGTTGAAACAGCTCTATGGCATCCAGCCGAAGACCCAGATGATCGGCGGCAACACCCAAAGCCAGGAGATTCCTCAGGTGCCTGAGGCTCCCGTGATAACGCAGGAGACGAAGCCCCGTCAGCCGGTGGAGCCCCCCGATGAGGGAGCGGTGCAGGCCGAGGTGCAAGACAAGATCATGAGCGGGCTTTACGTCGATAATGGCGCTGCCTACAGCATGTATTACTTCGATCAGGAAAGCGTCGATACCTATGTTGACGCCATCAATACCGCCGCTGAGAAGCTCAAAGGAACGTCTAAGGTGTTCTCGGTGCTCATTCCCACCAATGCCGCGGCCATTCTGCCTCAGGAGACTGTGAAGGCTCTCGGTGGGGCCGACCAAGCCCAAGCCCTTGCTTATTTCTATGGCAGTTGCAGCGACGATGTGATCACGGTGGAGACGCTGGATACGCTGCGGGAGCATAACGACGAGTACATCTATTTCCGCACCGACCACCACTGGACCGCTTTGGGCGCCTATTACATCTACGAGAACCTCTGCGCCGCCATGGGTATCGAGCCCAAGCCTCTGGACAGCCGCGAGATGGTCGAGTTCGGGCCGTTTCTGGGGTCGTTCTACAGCGAGTTGAATAACGCCGCCATGGCAGCGAACCCCGATACGGTCTATGCCTGGATACCGGCGGGCACCAATGAGACCTCCTATACTGATCACGATGGCGTTCAAATGGAGGGCAATGTGATCACGGACGTGTCGGATTGGAACGAGAATTCGCTTTACATGTGCTTCATCTCCGGTGACCAACCCTATATGGAGATCAAGAATCCCTCCATCGATGATGGCTCATCCTGCCTCCTGGTTAAGGATTCCTACGGCTGTTGCTTCGCGCCGTTCCTCGTGGATAACTTCGAGACCCTCTATATCATGGATTATCGCTATTCCGACAAGAACATCGTGGAGTTCGCGCGCGAGAATTCCGTAGACGACGTGGTGTTTCTCAACAACATCTCCATTGCCGGCACCTACGGCGTGGCCACCACCATGCAAAGCCTCGTCTCCTAGCGATGCGGGGGAGCCCTTCTCGCTCTCATTATATTCTTGTTGGAAAACCATATTTCCCGGCCATTTGTAACCGAGAACGCAGCTGATTCTTGTTATCATTGGAGTACGGTAAATCTAACCTTTAAGGAGGATGCCATGGGAACGAAAGCTGAGGAGAAACTGGAAATAACACTAGATGAGCTTAAGACGTATCTGCACACGAACCACTCCGTCTACATGGATCATGCCGAAGGAAACTACTATCTTACCGATGTGAACGACCGTTATTGGCGCGTGCAGGATACGAATAAGCTCAACGAGAAAAGCCACTTCGTAGATTGCTCCGAGCTCGTCCCAACCCTGAGTGAATTCCTAGAATTACCGTTCCACGATCATGGCCGCTCTATTACCGACCTCTTCGATGAAGCCGACTTCTACGCTTCCGTGAAAGCCTAAGCGAGATCCTTCATCCTACAACTGAGCGAAACGGCCCGGGTCACTCCGGGCCGTTTCTCGATATTCGCCGTTTCTTTGTCGTCCCGATGGATTTTCCCTTGACCGCTGGAGTAAGTCTGCTAATATAAACAACGCACTTTTCGGGGCATTAGCTCAGCTGGGAGAGCGCATGGCTGGCAGCCATGAGGTCAGGGGTTCGATCCCCCTATGCTCCACCACTTCAATTCCGGCCGCCTTAACAGGCGGCCGTTCATTTTGGCGCTGCGAGGCTTCAGCTGCATTCGCATTTCGCATTCAAAGCTTTTCCTCACGGCCCGAAGGCCGCTCGGCCGCTTTTCAAACGAACTGCAAACACATCTAAAGCCTCTCGCTCCACTACGAACGACCTGGATCATTCTGTTATCGGTTTGGTTGGCGACCGTTTTTGTTTCCCTCACAGGGGATCGAACCCTCGTTTTTCAAACGTTTCCCACCCTTTTGGTCAATTTTTCCAGTTATTCGCGTTTTCCCATCCCATTTGGGGGCATTCGGCTACGCGTTAAAATCCACGACCTGGGGTTTTGCTGCTGGAGGCGCTTACCAAGCGCCATCCTGGCATCTTGAAATCGCGAATAACTGGAAAAATTGACCATAGCCCTTAAGAAGGAAGGTTCAAGCAGGGGAGAATCAGGTTGAATCGCACCTATGGTCCCTTCTGGCGGTCCCTTCTAGTGCGCTGCTGGTCGGATGCAACGCAGCAGTCTGCGCCCTTATGCTATGATTCCTTTGAATGAGCGAAGAGAGAGTGAGGAGAACATGGCAGAAAACGAAGCACTGGATTGCGACGGCGGTTGCAGCGGCTGCGGCGTGGAAGGCTGTGGTTCGCGCACCGAGCCCCCAGCGCCTAAGGGCCGCAAGAACGTCAAGCACATCATCGGCGTGGTGTCCGGCAAAGGCGGTGTGGGTAAATCCCTGGTCACCAGCTTGCTCGCCAGCGAGATGCAGCGTCGCGGTTACAAGACCGCCATCCTGGATGCGGACATCACCGGACCTTCCATTCCCAAATCCTTCGGGATGAAGCCCGGGCTCTCCGCCGATCAGGACGGCATCAACCCGTCGGTCACCGATTCGGGCATCAAGGTGATGTCCCTCAATCTCATGGTGCCCGAAGACGACACGCCCGTGGCTTGGCGTGGGCCGGTCATCAGCGGCATCCTTAACCAGTTCTGGAATGAGACCAACTGGGAGGACGTGGACTACATGTTCATCGATATGCCTCCTGGAACCTCCGATGTCTTCCTCACCGTGCTTCAGACGTTCCCCATCGACGGCATCGTCACGGTGTCGGCTCCCCAGGAGCTTGTGGCGATGATCGTCGGCAAGGCGGTGAATCTGGCCCACGACCTCAAGGTGCCCATCTTGGGCCTGGTGGAGAACATGGCTTACTTCAAGTGCGATGAATGCTCCAAGGAACACTGGATCTTCGGCGAACCCCAGGGTGAGGCTGTGGCGAAGCGCTACGATATCCCCGCTGTGGCCACGCTGCCTATGGATCCCGCCTTCGCGCGCCTGGTGGATGAGGGCAAAGTGGACTCCTATGAGGTGGAAGGCGCTCTGGATGCCATCCTCTCGCAGATCGAGGCCGTGAAGGCCGCCGACGTCATCGAAGACGCCCAATAGGACCGATCAGCACTCGGAACCGAGAGCCCGCCTTGTGGCGGGCTCTCTTTTTTCGCCCGCTTTCACCTCTTGTTGCAGTCAGGTCTTGAAGTATCAGACCTAGTCCTATAATGGAAGGGCCAAAGGAAACAGAAAGGAAGCCCCATGCTTTTCGAGGACATCACCATCATCGATGAGGATTTCAAGGTGCGGGATCACCAGTGGGTGGGCGTGGAAGGCGCCCGGATAACCTTCATCGGCGATGCGGCCCCCACCGACCGTGCAGCCTTCGGGGGGGTCTACGATGGCAGAGACAAGCTGCTCATGCCCGCTCTTTACAACGCCCACAGCCACGCGCCCATGACGCTTTTGCGCGGTTATGCGGAGAATCTGCCGCTCCAAGCCTGGCTTGAGCAGAAATGCTGGCCCTTCGAAGGCAAGATGACCCCCGAAGACAACTATTGGGCTTGCAAGCTGGCCTTAGCGGAGATGGCCCGCTTCGGCGTGGTGAGCATGTCCGACATGTACTATGCGACCCCGGAGCGCGTCCAGGCCGTCAACGAGGCCTCCATGAAGGCCAATCTATGCGAGGGCCTGCTCGCCTTCGAGCCCAAACCTTACAGCGAGTATCCCATCTGCGCCATGAACGAGCAGTTCGTGCGCGAATACAATGGCTCATCCGACGGGCGCATCATCATCGATTACAACATCCATGGCGAATACACCTCCAATGAGCAGACCTGCCGCGATATCGTGGCCATCGTGAAGGAGAAGGGCTTGCGCTTGCATATCCATGCCTCCGAGACGCGAAGCGAGGTGGAGGATTGCAAAGGCCGCCATGGCGGGCTTTCGCCCATCGCCTACTTTGCCGATCTGGGGGCTTTCGATGTGCCATGCACTGCAGCCCATTGCGTCTGGGTGGATGAAGAGGATATCGCCATCCTGCGTGATAAAGACGTGTTCGTTGCCAATAATCCCGCCTCGAATATGAAGTTGGCCAGCGGTTTCGCTCCCATCCCTGCCATGCTGGAGGCCGGTGTGAACGTGTGCCTGGGCACCGATGGCATGGCTTCCAACAACAACCACAACATGTTCAAGGACCTCTACCTCATGGCCCTGATCTACAAGGGCCAAAGCCTCGATCCCACGGTGATCACCCCTGAGCAGGCGCTTTTCGCCGCCACGCGCATGGGGGCGCTTTCCCAGGGGCGCGACGACTGCGGTCTGGTGAAGGAGGGCTTCCGTGCCGATCTGTGCGTGCTGGATACCGCCGGCCCCTCCTGGTGCCCCTGCAATGACCTGCTGACGAATATCGTGTATGCCGGCCATGGCAGCGATGTGGTGCTCACCATGTGCGATGGCGCGGTGGTCTATCGCGACGGCGAGTATCCCGGCATCGACCTGGAGCGCGTGGAGGCAGAGGTGGCCGAGCGCACGGTGCGCATCCAGCGCGAGCTCTGATCCGTTTCCGGCGCAAGCGGTGCAGCGGGGAGGCAGGCCGCGTCAGGGGATGCTGGGCCTGCGCTGCCTAGCAGAGGATGCCTACTATATTTCCGGCTCTGGGGATGGTGCGGAAAATGCACCGTCGTTGCAATTGCGGATATACTGAAATCAAGCCTCTGAACTGGGATGATACTTTCAATTGCAGAGAGCCTCCCAGAGCCGTTCGCCGCTCGCGGAAGCGCTGCTTTCCGCTGTTACGTTTCCATTAAAGTGGTTTCGCTGCTTCAGGCAGCAAGCGTAACCGACTTAAGAAGGAGATTCGAAATGATCGAGAACAACGTACGCAACTACGCCGACATGACCGTCGAAGAGGTCATCAAGTCCGTTATCCGCGATAGCAAGATCCAGGGCACCGTGACCATCCCCCTGCGTCGCGAGGGCTATCATAGCTGCTGCAACGTGATGTACGTCGAAGAGGTCTAAGCCTCCATCTCGCATAAGCTGAATCCGAAGCGCTCTTCCATCCGGAAGGGCGTTTCTTCTTTACCCGAGCGTCAGCGGTCCTACGCTTCGGGGCATTCCGGCATCTCCCTGCCTCGGGGCCGGGTGTGGCTATTGTCACTGCGGGTCCGATTCGCCTTGAAATGGGATACACTGGTTACATCGTAAAGCGGGCTTGCGCCCTCGGCTGAAAGATGGTGATCCTATGGCTGCACCCATTCCCGAACATGTACGCAATATCGCCCTGGTGGGCCAAGACGGGGCCGGGAAGACCTCTCTGGCCGAGGCGATGCTGTTCGTGAGCGGCCGCACTCCGCGCATGGGCACCACCCATGACGGCAAGTCCTACTTGGACTACGACGACGAGGAGATCCGTCGCAAGTTCACCATCTCCACCTCCATCGCTCCCATTCCCTACAAGGATTACAAGATCAATCTGCTCGACACCTCGGGTCACCCCGATTTCATCGGCGACACCATCGGCACCATGTATGCAGCGGAGATGGCCATGTATGTGGTGGATGCAGTGGATGGTCCCCAGGTCATGACCACGAAGCTTTGGAAAGAAGCCGAGCGCATGAACATCTCGCGCTCCATCTTCATCAACCATATAGACCGCGAGAATGCCGATTTCGGTGCCGCTATGGCTCTGCTGCATGCACGCTTCGGCAAGCGACTCTCGCCGGTTACGCTGCCTTTGGGCCAGCAGGACGAGTTCAAGGGCATCATCGATGTGGTGCGCATGCAGGCCCGCTATTTCGACAGTGACGACACCGAGCGCATCGAGCCCATCCCGCCGGAGTTCCAAGAGCGCGCCGATTCTGCCCGGGAGCGCTTGATCGATGCCATCGCCGAGGCCGATGAAGAGGTCATGATGAAGTATCTCGACGGCGAAGAGCTCACCCAGGAGGAAGTGGAGAAGTGCATCCACGACGCGATCAACCAGGGCATCTTCGTTCCCGTCTATACTGGCTCCACCATCATCAAGCAGGGCATCAAGGTGCTCATGGACGACATCACCGCCTTCTTCCCCCATCCGCGCGAGCATGCGGCCTACGTGTTGACCA
Organism: uncultured Eggerthellaceae bacterium; assembly: GCA_964553375.1. Classification (GTDB taxonomy): domain Bacteria; phylum Actinomycetota; class Coriobacteriia; order Coriobacteriales; family Eggerthellaceae; genus UBA9715. The sequence continues at coordinate 14,141 of CAZKKN010000006.1, forward strand.
ACGGCGAGAAGCTCCACATCGATGAGCACGGCGAGCCGAGCGGCTTCGTGTTCAAGTCCACCTCCGATGCCTTCGTGGGGCGCCTGTCATACGTAAAGGTGCTCACCGGTGTGCTGGAACCGGGCCAAGACCTGGTGAACGCACGCACCGATGACAAGGATCGCATCGGCAAGCTCCTGGTCATGATGGGCAAGGAATCCACCGAGGTGAAATCGGCCAAGGCCGGGGACATCATCGTGATCCCGAAGCTCGACGACGCTCGCCCGGGCGACACGCTTTCGCGCAACGGCGACATAGAGCTTGCACCCATGCCCATGCCCAAGCCACTCTACCCGGTGGCCATCGAGGCCGAGAACAAGAAGGAAGAAGATAAGCTGGGCACCTTCCTGGCCAAGACCGCCGAGACTGATCCCACCATCGAGATCCGCCGCGATGAGGAAACCCACCAGACCATCGTGAACGCCATGGGCGAAGAGCAGATCAACACCATGCTCACCCGCCTGAAGGAGGCGACGGGCGTGGATGCGAAGCTCGTGCCCGTGCGCATTCCCTATCGCGAGACTATCCGCCGGGGCGCTGAGGCTCAGGGACGCCATAAGAAGCAGACCGGCGGTTCCGGTCAGTTCGGCGACTGCTGGCTGCGCCTTGCCCCCAACCCCGATGGTGGCTATGAGTTCATCGACGAGATCAAGGGCGGCGCCATCCCCGGCGGCCTCATCCCCGCGGTGGATAAGGGTGTTCAAGATGCCATGGCCGAGGGCTTTTTGGCGGGCTATCCCATGGTGGATATCAAGTGCACCGTCTTCGATGGCTCCTATCACTCGGTTGACTCCAATGAGATGGCCTTCAAGACGGCCGCTCGCATCGGATTCAGGGCCTGCTGTGAGCAAGCCGATCCGGTGATCTTGGAGCCCATGGCCGACCTGCGCGTCAGCGTGACCGATGAGCATGCCGGTGCGGTTATGGGGGACATCTCCACGCGGCGCGGGCGCATCGTGGGCACCGAGGCCGGAGATGCCGGTGAGACCATCATCATCATGCGCGCTCCCTATGCCGAGGTCATCAACTACACCCGGGATCTGCGTTCCATGACCCGCGGTCAGGGTTCATACGAGATAGAGATCAACGGCTATGAGCAGGCACCGGGAGATGTGCAGAAGCGCCTCGAAGAGGCCTATCAGGCCGCACGCGCTGCCAACTAATCAGGCGTTGGCCAGGCGTTATGAAGGACCACACCTTCACATTCATGGGAACGGGGGCCGGCTGCGGTGTGCCGGCCTTCTTCTGCGAATGCGCTGCTTGCGAAGAGGCTCGCCACAACCCCGCCGCCCGGCGGGGCGACTGCGGGGCCATGGTATCGGGAACATCCCGAACGCTCATCGACACGCCGCCGGATCTGCGCAGCTACCTGGATAGGGAAGGGGTGCGCTCGGTAGACGACCTGCTGTTCACCCACTGGCATTTCGACCACGTGGGCGGCTTGGGGGAGCTTGAATACATGGTGCAGCTGGTGACCAAGCAGGCGCTTCCCACCTATGCCTCCCCCTATACCTTGGCAAGCATCGCCAACGAATTCGCCTACATGGCATATTGCCTGGATGCCACCGAGGTCTATGAGGGCGACACCATCGTGCTTGACGGCGTGCGCTATACCGCGCTGCCCGTCACCCATGCGCCGGGAACCTATGGCTATCTCATCGAAACCGATGATACGCGCCTGTTCTACGCATCGGATACCGGCAAGCTGCCCGAGCAGACCGCCGAGCGCATCCGCGGTGTGGACGTGTTGGCCATGGATGCCACCTATTGGAAGGAAAACGGCTATCCTGCCTCCCATCATAGCGTTCAAGAATGCATAGAGGAGGGCTTGGGCCTGGGGGTGGGGAAGCTCTATCTCACCCATCTGTGCATGCACTATGCCGAGCCCATAACCTTAGCGGCTCTCAACGAGTATCTGCTGCAGTACGACGGCCAGGTGGAGGCGGCATCCGATGGCCTTTCCTTTGCGATTTAGGAGCATCCATGGATGGCGAGCCTCAGAAAAGCGGCCAGGAGAGCATCACCTATAACGGCGAGGACATCCCCATCGTCCGTGCCGGGATGCCCGATCTGTTCCTCGCCCTCAAACCGCCGGAGGCGACCCCCTATATCATGGCTTCGCGGGAAGCCGAGCCCCAGCAGATCATGGACTTCTTCGCCGCTCAGCTTCCGAAACTCGAGGATCTGCGCCGGGATATGCGCAAACGCTACGAGAAGAGTCCCACGCGCAAGTGCCGCTACCAGACGGGGGATGTTGCCTATGTCATGGGACGCCCCTTCCAGCTGCGGGTTTATCCCCTCACGCAACAGAAGACACGCATGAAGGCCGGAGCCCGGGGTCGCAGCACCTCCAAATACGCCCTCGATGCAGCGGTGAGCCTGCTTACGCTCTATGTGGTCCATCCCAAGAATTACGACGAGGCCAAGTTGGCCTTCAACGGCTACGCGGAAACGGTGGTGTTGCGTAACGCCGAGTCGCTGGTTGCCGATTTCGCGGCGCTGCTCATGCCCGATTCGCCCGTGCCCCCTGTGCGCATGCGCGCCATGCGCGGCCGCTGGTCATCAAGTGAGGCCGGGGCCCTTTGGTTGTCCACAGACATCATCCCGTATCCGCCCGATTGCCTTGTCTACGTGCTTTGGCGCGAGCTGGAGAAGCAGGCGACCATTTCCCCCGAAGAGGCCGAAGCCCATCTTCAGCGTATCCTCCCAGGCTGGCGCGAGGCGGCGCGCATGCTCAGTGAACGGGCCGATCCTTATTCTTTGCAGTAGCCTCTGCCTTCCTGGCGCGAAACTGGTAGAATACCTGACTGGATTAGTTACTGTTCTAGCGATTCCGATGGCTTTGCGCGAGGAAAGGTGGCGAAGGTGTTCTGCAACAAATGCGGTAGTCAGATCCCTGAAGGCGGTGCCTTTTGCCCGAATTGCGGCAATAGGATGGAAGCCCAGGTAGCACCCGGTGCTCAGGTTGCACCTGGGGTGGCGCCGGGAGCGGTTCCCGGGGCTGGAGCGGCGGCTGTCGCCGTGAAGAAGCGCCCTCGTGCCAAGTTGCTCATCATCCTGGCCGCCGTAGTGGTCGTGGTGGTCATTGCTGCGGTGGTCGTGTACAACCTGTTCTTCGCTCCCATCCCCATCGATGACAAGCACTTCCCCGATCCGTCGGTGCGTTTGACCGTCCTCAACGAGCTCGACCCTGACGGCGATGGCCTGATCACCCGCGATGAGGCCGCTGCGGTCACCGATCTGGATTTGGAAGAGGCCGCTGAGGTGTCCGGTTTGGGCGTCTTTCCCAACCTACGTACTTTGACCATCGGGGGTGGCAAGCTCGTAGAGGCCGATATCACCGATTGCGGTTCCCTGGAGGTCGTGGATGTTCACGGCAACGGGGGCCTTCAGGAATTGGTGGTCACGAAGAACCCCTATCTGTCCTCTCTGAACGTGCGCGATACCTCCTTGAAGGAGCTCGATCTCTCAGCTAACTCCAACCTCATGACGCTGGAATGCGATGATGCGGTGGTCCTGGAGAACTTGGACGCTACGCCTTTGGAGGAGCGTTGGGTTCAAAGCACCTTCAGCCACAAGTACCCCGATGCCTATAACGAAGGGAAATCGAACACCGAGGAGGCTTCGGCCTACTACGATTCGCAGGGGCACCTCGTCTCCATCACCGACAAGCACTCAGACGGGGGCTCATACAATTCCGTATATGAATACGCCTACGAATACGATGACGATGACCGGGTGATCCATGCAAGCTGCGATGCGCCCAACTCCAGCAATGATGAGGATTGGACCATCACCTACAACGAGAATGGGCAGATAAGCGAGGCCACGGGCCTGAATGGGGCGCTGAAGCGATACGAGTACGACGCTTCGGGTTTGCCTACTGTCGTATCCAGTAGGTATTCATCGAAGTCCTCTCTGGCAACCTATAGATACGCCTACCAGGATGGCGCGTTGACCCAGCTTTCATACGATTCCGGCAACGGCTCCGTTTGGGTGTCTGACGCCACCATGGGATCCAATGGGAAGATCGCTTCCATCAGCCCAAACAACCAAGATGCTTCATCCACCACCTGCACGTATAACGATGCAGATCAATTGGCTTCCATCGCCTCGAAGTCCTTTATGATGTCAACCTCGTATGCATTCGTCTATGGGGAAGGTGGAAAGCTGTCCTCCGGCTCCATGGATTTCGAAGCCATGTCCTCGTCGCTGTACCGCAGCAATCCGGCGATAAGCAATGCCACCTGCGAATACAACGAGCGGGGGCAGCTCAGCGCTGTGAAGATCCAATACCGGGAATCGCGTTTCGCGTCCGGTGAGTACAAGATAGGATACACCCGCCTTGTGCTTCCCAAAGGGGACAACCCCACCGGTATGCTGGTGAACACGATGAATCCGCTGATGATGCAAACGGCTACCGATTTCTGGGATCTGGGGATGTACTACAACGACTGGTGCTTGGCGCTTTCGGGCAGCGCGGAAGGAGATATGGCGCGCGTTCGGGCCATGATGACACAAAGCGCCGAATAGCTTGCTCGATACACCTTTCAGCCCACCTGAGGACGTTCACGGAATCCTGTGGTCACCGGCAGCTTCTTCGTGCCCTCGCCTTTCCATTGCGGTATGATGGTGAACGCGTAAATCATGGACCAGGGTAGTACGCGCCTTGGGCGGTCATGAAAGGTGTCTTATGAGTAGAAAGCAAGACATTCTAACGTTGCCCCATGACGAACTCGAAGCCTTACAGCTCGAGGGTGTCAAGAAGACGATCGTTACCTGTTACGAGAACGTGCCGTTCTATAAGGAGCTCTTCGATGAGGCCGGCTTCAACCCCTATGAGGTGAAGACCCTCGCGGATGTGCAGGCGGCGCCGTTCACTACCAAGCAGGACCTGCGTGACAACTATCCCTATAAGCTCTTCGCCACGCCGATGAGCGAGGTGAAGGAGATACACATGTCCTCGGGAACCATGGGCGTTGCCACTGTGGGCGGCTATACCCAAAAGGATCTGGAGACGTGGGGTGAGTGCTTCGCCCGCGGCATCATCTACGCCAATGGCGACGAGAACGATATCGTGCATGTATGCTACGGCTACGGCCTTTTCACCGGTGGTTTGGGTGCCCACTACGGCGGCCTTTGGATGGATTCCACGGTGATCCCCATGAGCGCCGGCAACACCGAGCGTCAGATAAAGGTGCTCAAGGAGATGGGCTCGACCATTCTGTGCTGCACCCCCTCCTACGCCATGCATATCGCTGACACGGCCCTGGAGATGGGCCTTGACCCCTCCAAGGATTTCTCCCTGCGCGCTGGCATCCATGGCGCAGAGCCCTTCAGCGATAACTTCCGCGCCGACCTGGAGAAGAAACTGGGTTACAAGGTGCTCGACGTTTACGGTCTCACCGAGACCATGGGCCCGGGCGTTGCCATCGAATGCTGGGAGCAAAACGGGCTGCACCTTGCCGAGGACCACTTCTACGCTGAGATAATCGACCCGGAGACCGGCGAGGTGCTCCCCGACGGCCAGTGGGGCGAGCTGGTGCTTACCACGGTGGATCGCGAGGCTTCTCCGGTGGTGCGCTATCGTACGCGCGATATCACCCGCATCATCCCTGGCGAGTGCGCGTGTGGGCGCACACATCGCCGCATCGACCGCCTCCATGGCCGCACCGACGATATGTTGATCATCCGCGGCGTGAACGTTTTCCCCAGCCAGATCGAGGACGTCATGAAGACGGTGCCGCAGCTCTCCTCTTGGTATCAGGTGGAGCTCACCACGGTGGACCATCTGGACCGCGTCACCTTGAAGGTGGAGTTGGAGCCGGACTACCAGTTCGACGAGATAGCCGCCATCGAGCGCCTGCAAAGGGAAGTGGAATCCAAGATGAAGAGCGCCCTGTCCGTGGGCTTGAAGGTGAAGATCGTGGAACCCAAGTCCATCCCGCGCTCCGAAGGCAAAGCCAAGCGCGTCGTAGACCTTCGCGAAGGAGTGAGATAAATGATCGATCAAATCACCGTTTTCCTGGAGAACTCCGAGGGGCGCTTGGCCTCGATGTGCCGCACCCTGGCCGATGCCGGTGTGAACATGAGCGCTCTTTCCATCGCCGACACCACCGACTTCGGCGTGGTGCGCATCATCGCTGACGACCCCGACAAAGCCGTGAAGGCTTTGACGGATAACGATTATCGCGCCGCCATCACCAGCGTGGCTGCCATCGCCGTGCCCAATAAGCCCGGTGGCCTGGCCACGCTGCTGGAAACGCTTGACAGCTACAAGCTGAACATCGAGTACGGCTACTGCTTCTCCCTCAATGGCGAGGATGCGGTGGACGTCTTGAAGTTCCGCAGCGCCGAAGCGGCTATCGAGGCCACCGATGCCCTGGAAGAGGCCGGTTTCAAGGTGCTCTCCCAGCAGGATCTGATGTAGCGTTTGAAGGGAAGAGGTTTGCCATGAGCAATGACGGCAAGAATGTGAAGGTCCACTACACCGGCACGTTGGATGACGGCACGAAGTTCGATTCCTCCTACGACCGCGGGGAGCCGCTGGCGTTCACCTGCATGGCCGGCATGATGATCCCGGGCTTCGATGAGGCGGTGCGCTCCATGAAGGTGGGCGAGAAGAAGACGATCACCCTGCCGCCTGATCAGGCTTACGGGGAGCGCGACGAGGACAAGGTGGCAACGCTTCGCTTCGATATGCTGCCCGGGGCCGACAACCTGCAGGTGGGTCAGAGCATCCGCGTGGCCACGGCTCAGGGCATCCCCATGCCGTGCGTGGTGGTGGCTAAAGACGACGAATCGGTCACATTGGACATGAACCACCCCATGGCCGGCAAGAACCTCACCTTCGAGATAGAGCTTCTGGAAGTCGATGACGCCTAGGCAGCGATTCGACATAACCGCTTCCGATGAACCCCAGCGTCCTTCTGCCGCCCGCGAACCGGTGGCAGAAGGACACGTGCGTGATACGGGTTCCATCCACGATGCCCAGCGCATGTCCGGACGACGCCCTTCTTACTTGGAGGACTCGCAAGACGCCCCTCGGCGCCGCCGTTCGCCGCGACAGGCCCCCCAACGGGTGAACCCCCTGCGGCGCATCATCAACCGCTGGTTCGACCGCATCGTGGGCGCGGTTTCCGGAGGCGGCTTCTCGGATCAGGAGGAGCAATACGCCTCGGGGCGCACTTCCCGGGATTTCATGTGGAACTCCATCGGTCAGGCGGCTTGGGGCATGGTCTTTCCCATCCTCACCATCGTAGTGACCCAGCTTTCCGGTGCCGAGAATGCCGGCATGTTCTCCTTCGCCTTCGTCATCGCCAACCTGCTCTATATCATCGGGTCCTTCGGTGTGCGAACTTATCAGGTCTCCGACATAGACGGGTTCCACTCCTTCAAGGACTATCAGGTCAATCGCTTTGTGACCTGCATCGTGATGCTGCTAGTGGGTTTCATCGTGATCAAGTTCATGGGTTACGAGGGCATGATGGCCACCATGTGCGCGGGGATCTTCGTCTATAAGACCATCGATGCGCTCGGTGAGGTCTATGAAGGCCGCCTGCAACAGGAAGACAAGCTCTACCTGGGCGGTGTGTCACTGGCCCTGCGTTCCATAGCGGCATTCGTCGCTTACACCCTGCTTTTGTTCATCACCGGGGATCTGGGAGTGGCGGCCATCGCCATGGCCGTTGCTGCAGCGGTGAGCTTCATCTTCGTCACGTTGCCCCTGACGCTTTTCGAGACCGAGCGCTCCGCACCGCTGTCGCTTCGCTCCATCGGCCTTCTCTTCAAGGAGTGCGCACCGGTTTTCATCGCGCTTTTCCTCTATGCGGTCATCGACAACATGCCGAAATTCGTCATGCAGGGTGCGAATCTGCCCTACGACAACCAGCTCTACTTCAACGCGCTCTACTTCCCGGCAATGGCCGTGCTCATCATCGTGCAGCTCATCTACCGGCCCATGTTAGTGAAGATGGCCCACATCTGGGCGGACGAGGCCAAGCGCAAGCGTTTCGATATCCTCATCATCGCCATGATGGTCCTCATCGTGGTAATCACCTTGGTGGGTGCTATCGCCATGGCCTGGATCGGCATCCCCATCATGAGCTTCCTCTACGGCCTCGACTTCGAGCCATACCGCCAGCTGGCCATCATCATGCTCGCCGCCGGTGGCGTGACTGCAGGAATAGATTTCCTCTACCAGGTCATCACCATCTTGCGCCGCCAGCGGGCAGTGCTCAGCCTTTACCTCATCACCTTCGGTTTCTCGCTTCTGGTGCTCATCCTCATGACCACCATGATGCAACTCGAAGGCGCTGTGGTGGGTTACCTGATCGTCATGACCATCCTCTTCATCCTGCTGGTGCGCGAATACGCGCTTCAACGCATCGACCTGAGTAAGCAAGGGGGCCGTTGATGGGGGATCTATCCAAGCTGAAAGTGGCCGTGGGCCAGCCGGAGCTCTCCCAAAGCTCGGCGCTCCATAACGAACTCGTCCAAGACCGCATGATGGCCCAGGCGGTGGAAGCCGGAGCCGACCTGCTCATCATCCCCGGCTCTCTTACCGATTCCTCGGATATCCATATCATCGCCTTGAATGACACCCGTATCGATGTGGCTGGAAGCGTGGTCATAGTTGAGGCAGCGGGGGAGAGCTACCAGATCGGCCTGGGCGCTCAGCCCCAAGGCTGTGACTTCTCCGTTTTCGCCGACGTGCAGCCCTGGGCGCTTCTCCACCATGAGCAGGCATCTTGGCCGGGTATCGTATTGCGGCCCGTGGGGATGCGCAACGTGGACAAGAAGGTCTTCGCCTTCGATGGGGGCACTTCGGTTTACAGCCAGGACGGTCGTCTTCTGGCGCGCCTGCGGGACGACTTCGAAGAGGACTTCGCCCTGGTTGCCCTGGATCGCCCCGGCACGGTGGCCGAACCCTGCGCCGATAAGCTCTTGGCGGCTTTGGTGAAGACCATCCGCCGGTTCGATGAGCAGGTGCTCGGCTGGGAGCCCCGCTGGCTCATCGGCTTATCCGGGGGACTCGATAGCTCCATCGTTGCAGCGCTTCTGGTCTTAGCCTTAGGGCCCCAACGCGTGAAAGGCTTCAATCTCCAAAGCCGCTATTCCAGCGCTGCCACCTTGGCCAATGCGCAATATATCGCTGAGGCGCTCCAGATAGAGCTGCAGAAGGGCTCTATCGAGGACCTCACTGCCGCAACCGCCAAGGCCGCAGGCGCCTTCGGTTACGATAAGGAGCGCTTCTCGGGCCTGGTGAGCGAGAACATCCAGGCTCGGGTGCGCGGCCAGCTGCTTTCCACCTTCGCCGCCTTGGAGGAAGGCGTTGTGGTGAACAACGGCAACCGCATGGAGAGGGCCTTCGGCTATGCCACCCTTTACGGTGACTCCATCGGGGCCTTGGCTCCCATTGGGGATTTGACCAAGATGCAGCTGTTCGATCTGGCGCGTTCCATCAATGGCGATCCCAGCTGCGAGATCGTGCCCGCGAATCTGCTGCCTCGGGAATCCGATGAGGGCTTCGCCTGGGAGGTCATGCCCTCAGCCGAGCTTGCCGCAGGTCAGCGCGACCCCATGAAGTGGTTCTATCACGATTGGCTTTTGGGCCAGCTTCTCGATGGGCAGGGCTTGGATGCTGGGGCCAGTGCGGTGCTCGGCCGCTATCTGGACGGCTCGCTTCAAGAAGGCCCTCAGGGCAAGTGGATCAGATTCTACGGGTTGGATGAGCCTTCCGCCTTCTTGGAGGACTTGGAATGGGTGCTTCGCTCCATCCGTCAGGCCGCCTTCAAGCGAATACAGTCGCCGCCGGCCATCACGGTTGCCTCCGAGGCATCGATCCTCGCTCCCTTGGAAGAACAAGGCCCCTGCGAGCCCTCGGAGCGATTCAAGGAATTGCGTGCCCGCCTGCTTAAACGCTAGGAAGGATATGCCATGAGAAACTGCGCTGTGGAAGACATAGTAGCCGAGATAGAAGAGGCCTACGAAGCCAGTGACGAGATATTCTTCACCGACCCCAACCGGCGCATGCCCAGCAGAAACGAGATCATCGCCATTCTGAAGGATTTGCGCAACATCATGTTCCCCGGGTATTTCACCGATGGGGCCCAAACCACCACCGATGCCACCTACTTCGTGGGTCACACCCTCATAACCGCCGAGGAGAAGCTGCGCAAGCAGGTGGAGCTGGCCTTGTATTTCCGCGATTCGGCGGATAAGTCATCAGAGGCCATATCCCAGGAGGCTGAGGAGATATCCTCGGCGGTCATGTGCAAGCTTCCCGCCATCCAGCGCCTGCTCTACAAGGATATTCAAGCCGCTTTCGATGGCGACCCGGCAGCTCAGTCCAAAGAGGAGATAATCTATTCCTATCCGGGATTCTTCGCCATCTGGGTCTATCGCATCGCCCATGAGCTTTACCTGCTTCGGGTGCCGCTCGTGCCCCGCATCATGACCGAGTACGCCCACAGCCGCACCGGTGTTGACATCAACGCGGGTGCAACCATAGGTGAGTATTTCTTCATCGATCACGCCACGGGCATCGTGATAGGGGAGACCACGGTGATCGGCGATCATGTGAAGATCTATCAGGGCGTCACGCTGGGCGGTCTTTCCACCCGCGGCGGGCAGCGCTTAGCTGGGGTGAAGCGCCATCCCACCATTGAGGACAACGTGACCATCTACGCCAATGCCTGCGTGTTGGGTGGCGAGACGGTGATCGGGGAGGACTCGGTCATCGCCGGTTCCGCCTTCGTGACCGAATCGGTGCCGGCGCACAGCCGGGTTCTGCGTGCCAATCAGGAGATAGCCGTGAGCGAGGCGCCGGGCCGGCCTAAGGCCGAGCCTCCCTGTCTGGAGGTCATCCTTTCTTAAAAAGGGCTTTTCCAGGTCGCTTCTCAGGTCATGCTCTCCCCAGGCCGCGCCTTCCTGGGTCTCTTTCCTGGCCGCGCCTTCTCAAACTGCGTCCTCTTAGGTCGCCTTGAGCCTTGCTGCCCTGAACCAACAATCCCTTTTTTTGTCAAAAAACTTGAGCAAGTTGCCAGTAAATCAATCTAACTTTTTCGTGATCAGGGGAAACGTATCGAAAAGAGCTTTTGCAAGACGCAAATTGCACCGGAAAGTTCACTTCACTCATGTTTTTTGGCAAAAACAGGATTTGGAAGGCCTTCGTTGATGGCAAATAGCAATCCAAGCACTCAACTGTTTATCGCCTGTGCTTGTTACGCAAGAAGAAGCCTATCCGCGCAATCCGTTGCCGCTGAGAAGAACCTCATCTGCGCTGCTAATCGTGCGATTGAGATGCGAAACACTAGGTGAGCGACCTTTCTCCCAACAGCATCCCGCATAGAAGAAGCCCGCAGTGACGACTTGATAGTCACTGCGGGCCTATGCAGAGAGCGTTGCCCTAGATTGAAGGGGGGGGATAGGGCGAAGCGGCGCTGCGATGGGGGTTAGGAGGGTTTCACCTCCTGGGCGTAGACGCCTGTAGCTCCTGCTGACCAATGGATGATGGGACGGTCGACGCGCTCGATGATATAGGGGCAATGCTTCACGCCGGCAGGAATGAAGATGACACCGCTCTTATCCAGAGTGATCCATTCGTCTTCGATCTGCCAGCGGATGATGCCGCCCAAATCAGTGGGGTCGTCGGGATTGGAACCCACGAATCCCACATGCTCGTCGAAGTCGTGGGTGTGGGGTTTTTGCATTATACCGGTTTCCTTGAGGAACCAGGTGAGCGTGAAATACGGTGCCCCTGGGATCACTTCGGAATTGAGCAGGATGACGTTGCGGCGGATCACATCACCGACCTCATCCACGTTGTCGAAATCAAGCGAATAGCTGGATAGGTACTTATCGGCGGCGCTCATAGGCATCTCCTTTTTTCTTGCGGGTCTTTATGCAACCCGGGTCCTTCAATCGTATCGGCCGGTGTTTCCTTGGTTTCCTTGGAATCAGCGAGCCCTTAACGCAGTTGCTCGTAGGAGCCGGAATTGCCGCCGGACCAGTGGATGATGGGCTTATCGACCCGCTCGATGTAATACGGGCAGTGCTTCACCCCGGCAGGGATGAAGAGGATGGTGCTTTTGTCTATGGTCACCCATTCGTCGTCGATCATGAAGCGCACCAGGCCGTTGAGGTTCTCCGGATCGGAGGGGTCGGACCCGGCGAAACCGAGATACTCGTCGAAATCGTGGGTGTGGGTGTCGGTATGCGGGTCGCCCGCACTGCAATACCACGTGATGGTGAAATAGGGCGCACCGGGCAGGACATCCCCGTTCAGAAGGAGGATATTACGACGGAAGGTCGTCCCGTCCTCGTTCAGTTGATGACTGTTCGGACGCACGAAATTCGATACATACTTCTCAAGATCAGCCATGGCAGCACCCCTTTCTTCGTGATGGTCTCACCCGTATGGCCCGAAGGCTAAGCAGAATATAACGAGCAAGGGCACTGTCTTTCTATTGCTGAATCCACCAAAGATAGGCTTCTTTTTTCTCTCGATTAGCACCTATCAGCCGCCCTGGCCCAAAAGTTATAGTGCACGGAGGCTAACATCGAAAAGGTGGGGAGATGCAGGATAAGCTCTGGAACAAGCCCTTCGTGCTCTGTCTGGTGCTGCAGACTCTCTACATGCTGGCCTTCAACATGGTCACCCCGCTCATCGCCCAATACACTGTGCTCATAGGCGAGACCACGGCCACAGCTGGGCTCATCGTGGGCATGTTCTCGTTTTGCGCCATGGTGTTCCGTCCCTTCGTGGGCTATGCCTCCGATGTGGCCAATCGCAAGTTCCTGCTCATGTTGGGACTCATCATCGGGGCCATCGCCATGGTGGGCTACGGGATCTCCCAAACCGCCTGGATGCTCGTGATATTCCGCATCATGCACGCTCTGGCGCTTTCCATCCAAACCACGGTCATCACGGTGATCGCCATAGATTTCATCCCCCACGACCGCATCGCCGAAGGGGTGGGGTATGTGGGCATCGCAGCGATGATCGGCATGTCCTTAGGCCCGGGCCTGGGCGTGATCCTGTCCCAATCCATCGCCCATCAGGTGGCGTTCTTCGCCGGCGCGGGGCTCATGCTCCTCACGGCGGTGGTGAGCATGCTCCTGCCCACCGTCCCGCAGCTGGCAACGACCCCTCAGAAGTTCTCGCTGCACAATATCATCGACATCAACGCCCTGCCGCTTTCCATCTCGGCTATGTCGTTCGCGTTCTGCGCGGGCCTGACCTCCAGCTTCATGGTGCTGATCGGCGAGCAGCGGGCCATCGCGGGCGTGGCGCTCTTCTTCTTCGTCTCTTCCATCGGCATGGTGATCGTGCGACCCATCGCCGGACGCATCACGGACAAGCGGGGACTCACGGGCATCGCCCTGGCGGGATTCGCCTCCGAGGGCCTTGCCATGACCGCCCTCGCCTTCGCCGCCTCGCTTCCCTTGGTGCTCGTGGGGGCGTTCTTCCGGATCTTCGGCCAAGGAGCCGCCCAGTCATCCATCCAGGGAGAGATCCTCAAGAACACCCCGGATGAGCATCGCGGCATCGCCAGCTCCACGTTCTATCTGGGGATAGACGTGGGCCAGGGCCTGGGGGCCATGATAGGCGGCGCCATTGCGGATGCCTTCGGCTATACCGCAGCCTACCTCTCCGGGCCCTGCATGCTGGCTGTGGGCTTTTTGGGATTCATATGGTGGAAGCTACGGGACAGGAAGCCCGTTGCCGATAAAGCAAGTTGCTACCCAGCTATAGAAAGCGAGGAAAGCCGATGAGCGAATTCAAGCACGTGTTCACTCCGTTCACGTTCGGCCCGGTCACGGTTAAAAACCGCATCGAGATGGCGCCCACAGGCTACAACATGGGTCTTTATGACGGCGAAGGCACCGAGGCCATGGTTGCTTACTATGAGAAACTTGCCCAAAGCGGCGCCGCCATCATCACCATAGGGGAAACGCCAATAGATTTCGGCTACTCCAACACCTTCCGTCCGTGTTTGAACCTGGGCTCCGATGACGCCATCCACTACCTGTTCCGGGTCAATGAAGCGGTGGCCCGCTACGGCGCCAAGCTGTCCATAGAGATCCAGCACGGCGGGCGCTCCATCCGCTCCCGCGATGAGAACATCGCGCCTTCGGCCATACACGATTCCAACGAGCGCGCCGCCGCCAAAGCCGAGGGCCGTCCGCTCAAGAAGATCATCGAGATGGACCAGGCTATGATAGACGAGGTGAAGGAGAACTTCGCCAACGCATTTTTGCGCTGCAAGAAGGCGGGCATGGAGATGGCCATGCTGCATGGGGCCCACGGCCACCTGATCGCCCAATTCCTCTCGCCCTATTGCAACCACCGCACCGATGCCTACGGCGGTTCCTTGGAGAACCGGGCCCGTTTCGCCATAGAGGTGCTGGATGCCATCCGAGCCAAGGTGGGCTACGACTTCGCCATCGAATACCGCATCAGCGCCGATGAGCTGGTGGAAGGCGGCATGCGCCCCGAAGAGACCATAGAGTTCGTGAAGATGATCGAGGATAAGATCGACCTGCTCCATGTCTCGGCGGGTATGTGCAGCTCCGACAACACCATGCGGTACATGATCCAGCCCATGTACATGCCCCATTGCATCAATGTGCACTATGCCGAGCAGTTCAAGAAGGCGCTTTCGGTGCCCGTGGTGGCTGTGGGCTCCATCACCACCATGGAGGAAGCCGAGGAGATAATCGCCTCCGGTCAGGCCGATATGGTGGCCATGGCCCGCGCCATCATGGCCGGCGAGAACACGGTGAACAACGCCAAATACGGCAAAACCGAGGATACCCGTCCCTGCCTACGCTGCTGGACGTGCAACAAGCACTCCGGCATGGGGGTCCCGGTGCGCTGCGCCGTCAATCCGAAGCTTGGCAAGGAAGCCATGCTCGCCCGCATCCCCAAGACGGCCGACGCGGAGCGCATCGTCATCGTGGGCGGCGGCCCGGCCGGCATGCAGACCGCTCTGTCTGCCGCTGAGCGCGGCTGCTCCTCGGTCATCTTGGAGCGTGACGGAGCCTTGGGCGGCAAGCTCATCTTGGCTGCGGGGGTGGAATACAAGCAGGACATCCGCCGGTACTTGGAGTGGATGCGCGCCCAAGTGGAGAAAAACGACCTGATCGAGGTGCGGCTGAACACCGAGGCGACCGAAGAACTCATCGGTGAGCTGAACCCTGATGCCCTGGTCATAGCGGCTGGCGCCGAACCGGTGATCCCCCAAGTGCCTGGTCAGGAATTGAATAACGTTATCTGGTTCGGCGATGTGGATACCGGCAAAGCCCAGGTAGGTCAGAAGGTGCTTCTCATAGGCGGTGGCCCAAGCGGGGCTGAGACCGCCCTGCAGCTGGCCCGCGACGGCAAATCCGTGGTGCTGGTTGACCACAACCCGGGGCCTGCCGTGAAGGCCCGCTGGGTTAAGTGCCTCGATAGGGAGCTGCTGGATAACGGCGTGGAGTTCCGCTTCGATTCCACCCTCTCCCAAGTGACCGAGAAAGGCGCGATCATCACGAATCGCTCCTGGAAGGACGAGGAGATAGAAGCCGATACCATCATCCTGTCCCTTGGTTTCCGTCCCAACAAGGCGACAGCCGAGCGGTTCAGCGACCTCGTCACCGATACCTATGTGATCGGTGACTGCAAGAAGGTGAACAGCGTTATGCAGGCGGTCCACGACGGATTCAATGTGGCAAGCCTGCTGTAACACCCCATAACCCACTGAAGGAAGGAGCGATCATGGCAGAGCAGGATTTCGTGATGGACAACGGGGGCGAATACGGCAAGTACATCCTCCAGGACCTGAAGCTCCCGGCGATCCATGCCACCCCGGAGGCCATCGCCAAATACGAGGCCGCCGGCCGCAAGCGCATCCACTGGATGGATGGCAACGTGATGCCCGGGGGTATCCAGATAAACACGGCTTGGTATTACGAACCCAACCACGAGTTCATGGACCGTTGGGCCGAAGAGGAAGGGCCAACGGGCACCATCGGCAAGCCCCATGTCCATGAGGTGGATGAGCTGCTCTGCTTCTACGGCTCGGATCCGTATGACCCTTACAACCTGTGCGGTGAGGTGGAGATCTGGATAGAAGGCGAGCGCCACCTGCTCACCAAGAGCTCTCTGATCTTCCTTCCGGCGGGCGTGTCCCACTTACCGCTCTACGTTAACAAGGTGGAGCGCCCCATCTTCCATTTCTCGCTGCTCTTGAACGACGAATACAAGTTCGCCTGCGCAAACGGCGAGATCTTCGAGGCCAAGTGATCCGGCCGTTCCAAGAGGGTCTTGAAAGGGGCTGCCTATCCGGGCAGCCCCTTTTTCATCGGGCGCTCTGAGAGAAGTAGTGGACGAAGTCCAGGTAGAGGCGATGCCTTACCATAGGCGGGTCCAAAGAGACATCGAAGCGCTTCTCGAACTTGTTGATGTGATAAACCACCGTGTTGCGGTGCATATTGAGCTTCTTGGCCACCTCGGTGGCATTGCATTCTGCGCACAGATACTCCCAAAGCAGCTTGGTGAACTCACCGCTCTGCTTGCGGTCCTCTTCGCTTAAAAGCGCCACGATGCTGTTGGCGAAGATGATGCGATACATCTCCGGGTCGATGCTTCCGTCCACCAAGATGAACTGCAAGGTGTGCTCGAAGGGGATGATGGGGAAATTCCCTTCGCCATCGTAGCCATCGGGGTATTGGGCCTTCAGCTGCCGCTCGCAGCGGAAGGCGGCATCGGTTTGCTGATAGGCGAAGGCGATATCCTGGATGGAGCGGAAAGGTTGGGAGAGCGCACAGGCGAGGCCATAGGGCTCATACATCGCCGTGCGCGTGCGATTCAGCGTCTTCTTCAAGGAGATGCCTGCCAGGTTGTTGGTGGGCGAGCAGATGAGCACGATGAGGTCGTCGTGGTACATGAACGGGTAGCAGTGGTTGGGGAACAGGTCGTTGGCCGAGGTCAGGGCCTCACGGCTTTGATCATAGGAAAGCTCGTAGTCTATGTGATAGCGCGCCAGGCGGAAGCAATTGGTCTCGGGGATCAATGTCTCTTCCAGCTGGGTGTTGATATAACGGGAGCTCATCACCTTCTTCTCTATCATCCCGATGAGCACCTTGTGGCATGAGCTTTCCACCTCCAGATGGCTGTTCCAGAACTCCGTGCAAAGGGCGGTGAAGTAGGCGGCCATGATGGCGAAGAAATCCTTGAGCGCCTCTATGCCCTCGGTCTGCTTGGTCACCATGGTCAGATGGAAGACGTAGGCCCCATCGATGAAAAGCGGCTTGTGGATGCTGTAATAGGGGCAGAGGTCATTGGGTGCGCAAACGACGATGGAGCTTCGCGGGCCCACCTTCGAGAGCACCTCCTTGCGCAGAAACGAGATCATCTCCTTTCTGTAGCAGCCCTCTTCCACCAAAGCCTCGTATTGGGTTGAGGGAGCGGGTACGTTCTTCGAATAGGCGATGAGGTTGAAGCCCGTATCCGTTATGCAGAGGAATTCCGGAGCGAAGCGGAAACCGGCATTGGCCATCTTTTGAAGGCGGCCCCGTTGGCCCCGTTTATCGCCGGAGTAGGCGATGTGCCCCAGCTCCATCTCCCAAAGCCAAAGGGCCAAGAAGAGCCCTTGGATCTGCTTCACGTAATAGAGGTATTCCTTCTCTTGGCGGACCACCACAGACCGGGCAGGGAGCCCTTCGGGAACAGAACCGTCCTGGGAACACACCACGATCAACGAGCCTAAGGGGAGGTTCACCTCGGATAGGAAATCCTCAACGTATTCGGCTGGGCAGATGAAGATGAGGTTCTTTTGGAAGGTGGTGTCGTCCTCGGTGGAGGGATCGGTGGCATCCACCGCCCAACGAAACGACCCCTCCAGCCGCTCCGGTGCCGCTATAAACTCGCAGGAGCGCAGGTGAGCCAGGAGCATCCGGTAGGTGACGGAGCTCGTCTTCGCCATTTGATGCAGTGGGATGGTGCGCTCGGGATCGGACATTTCGGACGCACGGATCCTGTCTTCACCAGTCATGCCTGATCCCCCCTTGAACCGAAGCTGTCTGGATTGAACTCGCTTTCCATGGTAAACGAAATCCCCGCTTTGGCAATAAGCCACGGGCGCCGCAAAGGGTCCATGCCGCGCTCAAAGGCGGGTTTTTGCCTGGTCTTGCGTAGAGCTGACCAGGGGTTATAGATGTCTATTGTGGGAATCATGCAATTGGGGGCTCACCTTTTGGATGATTCATCAATATCCCCATTTGTGCCTTTTTCGTAGCATGAAGCTAGTTGTCAGAGGATGCATGCAATCAATCGAAGCCACTGATGATGCATCGCGTTTCGATGCCCGACTTAGATTGCTTCTCGATGCGATTGGCGATCGAAACCATAAGGAGGGACATACATGCAGAAAGTCACCGTCTCCCAGATCCTCGAACAACCAGGCGGACTCGCCTTCTCTATCCGGATGCTCGTCTTCGTGGGCCTTGCCATGGTCTTTGACGGCTTCGACTTCATGATCGTCTCGTTCACCATGCCCCAGATCGCCGCAGAGATGGAGCTCGGCCTCATCGCTACCGGCAGCCTTGCCTCCTTCAGCCTCATCGGCATGCTCGTGGGAGGCTTCTTCTCGGGGTATCTGGCCGATCGCTTCGGCCGCAAGCATGTGCTCAACATCTCCGTGATGATCTATTCCATCCTCACGGTGCCCATCTTCTTCATAAACAGCTACGACCTCTTCGCCCTCTGCCGCATCTTCTCAGGCGTAGGCGTTGGGGCGGTCATTCCCCTTTGCGTCACCTTGGTGTCGGAGTACGCGCCGAAGAACCACCGGGGCGCTTTCGTCACGTTGACCAAGATGTTCATGATGCTCGGCTGGGTTTTGGCCGGCCTTGTGGCCATGTACGTGGTGCCGCAGTTCGGATGGCGCTTCTGCTATCTCATCGGCGGGTTCCCGTTCCTCTACGGCATCGCCATGTATTTCCTCATCCCCGAGTCGGTGCAGTGGCTCATGCGCAAAGGACGGGTGGATGAGGCTATGAAGATCATCAATCGCATCAATTCCCGCTTCAAGGATCCGCGTCCCGGCGGCTATAAGCCCGAAGACATCGAGGTCACGCCAGCCGAGACCAAAGGTCAGCTGCGCGTTTTGCTCTCCAAGCGCTATCGCCGGGTGACCATCGGCATCTGGCTTGTGGCATTCACCACCTGCGCCCTTTCCTACGGGCTTACCAACTGGCTTCCCACGGTGCTCATCAACAGCGGCTATACCATCGAATCGAGCTATGGCCTCACCACGCTCATGAATGCCCTGGGCTGCCTCGGCGCCATGTGCGCCGGATTCGTGGCCGATCGCATCGGGCGCATCCGGAGCACGTACCTGGCCATTGCCCTCGCGGCGCTCTCCGTGGTGGTTACGGCCTTCTTGGGGCTTGGCGCCGGCATGATGATCCCTGCGGTCATATTCATGGGTTTCGCCATCAATTACGCCTACACCACACCCCAGCCCATCACCATCGAGGCCTATCCGACCGAGATCCGTGCCACCGGCCAAGCCTGCGTGACCACGGTGGCTCGCATCGGCGGCCTCATCATCCCCATCATCATCGGCGGTGCGCTCCAGTCGGGATCGACCTTCGCCACAGTGCTTCTGGTGTTCTTGATCCCCTTGGCCCTGGCCGCCGTCTTCACCAAGTTCCTCATCAGGGATGAGACCAAAGGCACCACCATTGAGGAACTCGACACGGGTACCTACAAAAGCTGAATGCTTTTTCTAGGGACAGAAGGAAACGCAGGAGAAAAGAGAGGAGAAAACGTATGAAGAAAGGCTATAAGACCGTTGAAGGCGATGAGGTAATAGTCCGCACATGCGGATGGTCGCCTCCGGGAGATCACCCGGTAGGATGCGGCATGTTCCTGCATATCAAGGACGGCAAGCTGGTGAAGGTGGAGGGTGACCCCGAGCATCCCATCTCCCAGGGCCGCCTGTGCCCCAGATGCCTCGCACTGACCGAGTTCGAGAACCACCCCGACCGTATCCGCTACCCCATGAAGCGCGCCAAGGCCGACCGCGGTAAAGACAAGTGGGAGCGCATCACCTGGGATGAGGCTTTGGACATCCTGGAGGAGGAAGTGCACAAGATCTGGGACAACTACGGCCCCGAGTCCATCTTCGTCTCCCAGGGCACCGGCCGCCAGGCGAGCCTCTATGCTCCCCCCATGGCCAATGCGTGCTTCAAGACGCCGAACATCTCGTTCATGATGAGCGGTTCTTCGTGCTATGGTCCCCGTACCGTTGTGGCCGACTTCCTGCTGGGCGCCGGCTACCCCGAGCTGGACTATGCCCAGTTCCTTGAGGGCCGCTATGACGACCCCGAGTACGAAGTGCCGAAATACATCATCCTGTGGGGCAAGAGCCCGCTGCAGTCCAATCCGGACGGCTTCTACGGTCACTCCATCGTGGACCTCATGAAGCGCGGCTCCAAGCTGATCACCATCGATCCGCGCCTCACCTGGCTGGGCTCCCGCGCTGCGTATCATCTGCAGTTGCGCCCCGGCACCGATGCCGCCATCGGCTTGGCTATGCTCCATGTCATCCTGGGCGAGGACCTCTACGACCACGACTTCTGCGAGAAGTGGGTCTTCGGCGTTGACGAGTTGGCCGAGCACGTGAAGCAGTTCACGCCGGAGTGGGCCGAGGAGATCACCTGGGTGCCGGCCGAGACCATCCGCGCCGCTGCCCGCGCCTTCGCCACCAACTCGCCTTCCTCCATCATGTGGGGCCTGGCCTTCGACACCCAGCAAAACGGTGCCCAGGCCGGCCAGGCGATGCTCGCCATCGCAGCCGTTTGCGGTTACATGGACATCCCCGGCGGCATCATCTTGGCGCTGCCCTCCAGCTTCATGGGCCGCTGGCGCTTCGAGACCAGCCAGTACGTGGATCCCGAGGTGTTCGCCAAGCGCATTGACGCTAAGGAAGATCATCCGGCCTATGCCACCGGTCCTATGTGCCATCCGGACTCCATCCTGACGGCTCTTGAGACCGAGCAGCCCTATCCCATTAAGATGACCTATTTCTACGGCTCCAACCCCTTAAGCCCCACCTGCTACGCGGAGCCGGAGCGCTGGTATCAGGCACTCATGCGCTGCGACTTCAACGCCGCCCATGACGTGTTCATGACCCCCACCATCATGGCCCTTTGCGACCTTGTTCTGCCGCTTGCAGGCTTCGCTGCTCAGGACGCCGTGGTGCTGCCGCACTTCGGCCGCAACACCCACTTCCTGGGCGCCATCAATCAGGCCGTGGATCCGGGCGAGTGCAAGTCCGACATCGAGATCGACATGATCGTGGGCAAGCGCCTCAACCCCGAGGCCTGGCCGTGGGAGACCGCCGAGGAGTTCTTCGACGCTCAGATCCACACCCAGTACGATTGGGACTTCGCCGACCTGCGCGACGCCGGCGTGTTCCAGCAGAAGCAGGTCTATCGCAAGTACGAGAAGGGCCTGCTGCGCCCCGACGGCGAGCCCGGCTTCAACACCCCCACGGGCATGATCGAGGTCCAGTCCTCCATCTATGACGACTTCGGCGAGTACGATCTGCCGTTCTTCATGGAGCCGGCTATGAGCCCGTACTCCACGCCAGAGCTCTACAAGGAGTACCCGCTGGTGCTCACCACCGGTGGCCGCGACTTCGTGTCGTTCCACTCCGAGCATCGCCAGATCCCCAGCCTGCGCGGCTGCACGCCTGACCCGCTGGTGACCATCAACCCCAAGACGGCTGAGAAGTACGGCATCAACGACGGCGACTGGGTGCTCATCGAGAATCAGTTCGGCAAGTGCTGCGAGCGCGCTCGCGTCTCCTATGAGGTTTCCGACCGCGTCATCCATGCTACCCACGGTTGGTGGTATCCCGAGCAGGATGGCGAGTTCCCGAACTTCTTCGGTGTGTGGAAGTCCAACATCAACAAGCTGATCCCCATGTACAAGGTGGGCAAGCTGGGTTACGGCGCTCCCTACAAGGGCGTGCTCTGCAAGATCTCCAAGGTCACCGATCCCAACGCTGCTATGGAAGACCCCACGGTCTACAAGCCCAGCGACGATCGCGGCCCGGACAGCCTGCCCGATCCCAGCGACAACAAGTCGCCCTACCTGTATCAGAACTTCCACAAGGACTAATCGGCTAACCGCAGAAAGGAGGAAAGCAAATGACTGAATACGCAATGATCATCGATTACAAGTACTGCACCGGTTGCCATACCTGCGAGATCGCCTGCCGCCAAGAGCGCCAGATCGAGTCGCAAGAGGAATGGGGCATCAAGCTCTCCGAATTCGGTCCCATGAGGCAGAACGATGAATGGTATTGGGACTACGTGCCCGTACCCTCCAACCTTTGCAACCTGTGCGTTGAGAGGCTTGAAGAAGGCAAGCGCGCTGCATGCGCCCATCACTGCCTGGCCCAATGCATGGAAGTGGTGCCCGTTGATGAGGTTCCCGCTCAGCTGAATAAGCTGGGAGCCGGCGGTGTCGCCGTCTTCATGCCCTAGATAGGTCACTGCACCCGAGCGGCCATAAGCGCCGCTCGGGGTTGAGGTAAGAGACGAGAGGAGTCTTCCATGGCATACAGTCCCGATCAAAAAGATGTAGAGGGCATCGAAGAGATCAAAGACAAAGCTCCGAAGGTGTGCCCGAATTGCGGCAAGCCCATTCGCAAGATCGTTACGAGCCGCGAGTTCGGAAGCTTCACCACCAAATGCCCTTGGTGCAAGACTAAATTCGAAGTCGAGGAGTAGGGTCGCTTACCGGACCCTACCTTGTTTCAAGGAGGCCATCCTATGGCATATGGGTGCAGGCCGACTTGCGATAACTGCCGACCGAAGTATCTGTTCTGCCCCGAATGCGGCACGAAGAACTTCCTCACCTTGAAGGCCTGCAAGCGATGCAAGCGGGCCTTCACCGAGGAGGACAGGGCGCAAGCCGTGCGCGATTGGGAATCCAAGGCGGATACCCGGACTTCCTCGGCCTGTTTCATGGCCCAGGAACCAAGGCGATGACCCCGGTCGATCACCTTACCGAAATATGAGACGAAACGAACTGAAAGGAGAGGGCAATGTGCTTCAGACCCACTGATGCAAATGCACCCACATCCATAGATTGTCCCAAGTGCGGGAAGCGTATCAACTACACGAACGGCGTTCTGCCCAAGAAGTGCCCGTTCTGCAAGACCCCGGTGGAGGAGTTGGAAGCCATGGTCTCAGGCGATGGCGCAGCCACTCCGGGTGCTCCTGCCGCACCGGCCGCCCCGGGTGCTCCTGCTGCCCCTGGCGCTCCGAAGCCTCCCAGCGCCTAAGGGATATTAGGGGATTTCGGCTTTCAGCCGATTCTATCAACGAAGATTAGGAGGAGAGATGAATTCAGCAATCGCGATCATCCTCACCGTGGTGCTTTTGGCGTTGTTCGTCATTGCGCTCGTCAAGAACATCAAACCGACGATTATCGTTTTAATGTTCTTGGGGCTCATTGGCGCCATCGCCTTCACGCTCATCACACAGCAGTCCATCCTGGGAGATAAGGGGACGGGAAACATCTTCCTGGACTGCTTCGAACTGTTCCAAACAACGATGAAGAAGCAAATGGGCGGTGCCCTGCTGACCATCTTGGCCGTTCTGGGCTACGTTGGTTACATGAACTACCTGGGTGCTTCGGACCGCTTCGCGCTCATCTGCGCTAAGCCGTTCACCAAGCTGAAGAATCCTTCGATTCTCTGCTCTGGCGTCATCCTGCTCGTGTTCTTCCTGAAGCTGGCCATCCCGTCCGCTACCTCGCTTGCGGCGTTGATGCTGGCTACCATGTACCCGATCCTTCGTGCTGCGGGTGTCAGCGCTATGACCTCTGCCTCCTGCATCATGATATCAACCGGCTTCATCTGGGGTCCTGCCGATACCATGTCGGCGCAGATCTTCACGGTGTCCGGCGTTGAGACCCTCACTGTGCCCGAGTTCTTCGCAGCCTATCAGATCCCCACCATGTGCGTGATGCTTCCCTTCGCGCTGGTGGCCTTCCCGATCTACTCCATGATCTGCGACAAGCGCAGCGCTGCCAAGGCCGCCAAGAACGGCGAGATCATGGAAGAGGGCAACCTTGCCGCCAACGTGCTCATCGAGGTTCCCGACATCCCTGCGTACTATGCTCTTCTGCCTATCCTCCCGCTGATCTTCGTGATCATCTTCTCCAAGCTCGTGGTGGGCACCATCGTGATCAGCGTCATCTGCGGCATCTTCCTGTCCCTGGTGATCGCTATCATCGTTGACCTGATCCACAAGAAGAAGGTCGACTCCGCATTCAGCGCTGGCAATGAGTTCTTCGTCGCCATGGCTCAGTTCCTGAAGAGCGGCGGCTGGCTGATCATCCCCGCTGCGATGTTCGCTACCGTGCTCGAGCAGATTGGCGGCCTGCAGGCTATCGCTGACATGCTCTCCGGTGCCGGCGGAAACGGCTACCTCATCACTGCTGTGGGCTGCTTGCTCTGCATGCCCATCATCATCTGCTGCGGTTCCGTGACCGCTACCTTGGCCATCGCTGCTCCGTTGATGAACAGCATCGCCATGGCAACCGGCATGGATGTCCACACCTGCTTCATGGCAGTGCTCGTCATGCTGGGTGTGTCCTCCTGCATGTGCCCGGTGCACCCGCAGACCATTATGGTCAGCACCGAGGCCAACGTTGACCTTATGAAGCTCATCAAGCGCAATGCCCCCATCGCGCTCATGATCATCGCCGCTGGCATGATCGGTTGCTTCCTCTTCACCTAAGATCGGCATTGCGGCCGGGGGCGCCAGGTGCGCTCCCGGCTTCACCCCTCATGAGCAGCTAGGTTCCTAGCTGCTTTCCATTTCAATCTGAAAGGGGAACCACTATGGCAATTGATTACGATGAGGATCTCGCGTTCGTATTCGCTAATTTCTTCCGCGACGCAAAATACGAGGACCTCTCCCCGAAGCACACCGAGAAGATCAAGCAGCAGGTCGTTGACTTCCTCGGATGCGCCATCGCGGGCTACAACTATCCGGGCCCCAAGCAGGTGCGCGAGTACAACCTGCATAACGGCGGCACCGGCGAGGCCCATGTGTGGGGCGCTGGCACCCAGATCCCCGTGGCCTATGCGGCCCAGTGCAACGCCACTGCCGGCCACGCGCTGGACTTCGACGACGTTCACGACCTGGTCATGCATCCGGGCGTGATCTCCGTTTCCACCTCCCTCGCTCTGGCCGACTACATGGGCGGCATGACCGGCAAGCAGCTTATGCTCAATGTGGCCCTGGGCGCCGAGATGCTTCTGCGCATCAACCGTGGATCCGAGCCTGGCACTCCCATCCCTGACCAGGGTTGGCACACCACCACGCTGAACGGCAACCTGACGGCCGCCTGCCTGGCTGCCACCACATTGGGGCTTGACTTCATGGAGACCGTGAACGCCATCGGCTTGGGCCTGCATCAGGCTTCCGGCACCGGCCAGGTCACCAAGGACGGCGGCTGCGCCAAGCGCCTCGGCCCCGGCTTCGCTGCGCGCAACGGCATCATCTCCGCTCAGCTGGCCAAGGCCGGCGTCACCGCTGGCTACCATGCCTTGGAAGGCGTGGAGGGCTACTTCAAGCAGTATCACCGTAACAACTATGACCGCGACCTGGTCATCGACCGTCTGGGCGACTTCTGGTTCGCCGAGGGCGTGCTCTGCAAGCCCTATCCCTGCTGCCGCGGCACCCACAACTTCATCGACTGCGGCATCTACCTGCACGACAACTACGATATCGATGTCAATGAGATAGAGCGCATCGACATCAAGTCCGGTAAGGGCACCCTCAATCTCCTGGGCGTGCCGCTGGAGGTCAAGGCACATCCCCAAACCCCGGTGGATGTGCAGTTCAGCTCCTCTTGGGGTGCTGTGTGCGGTCTGGTTTACGGCCGTGCGACGCTTTCCGAGTACGGCAACGATGACAAGGGCATTTGGAATCCGTTGCTGCGCGAGGTGGCCGACAAGGTGAAGACCTTTGAATACGATCCGCGCTGCGATCCGAAGGACATCGCCAAGTCCCCCTATGAGGGCGCTATCGTCACCGTGACCATGAAAGACGGCACGGTCTACGAGAAGTACTACGCCGAGGCCATGGGCTCCGAGGAGATGCCTCAGTCCTACGATGACGTCATCAAGAAGTTCCGCGGTAACCTGGACTTCGCCGACGCCACCCCCTCTGAGGCCAACGTTGAGAAGATCATCGAGGTCTGCTCGAAGCTCGATACCTGCGAGGATGTCCGCGTTCTGAACGAACTGATGGTCTGGTAGCATCTGGGCCGGGTTCGATCCCGAATCAGACCGTACGGCTCGCTTGCGAGCGCTCCGTTTACCCCTGCAACCTCCCTGGCATCCAGGGAGGTTGCTCTCATATTCGGCAAGTGACGTTATCTTTTGACGGGAACAGGTTTTGCGTCGCAAGTTGCGAGCTCTATCAGCATCATGCTGTAGACGGCTCGCTTCAGTAGGAGAGTCTTTCACTCGTGCGTGATGGATCATGGGCAGCGCGCTTCGGTTGAAGAATCCACTCTGGCGCGCAACAGGTTTCAGGCAGCGCACGATAACCGAGGAAGCCGCTTTCCGTGTCCGGCAAGTTGCGATGATGCACTTTAGTCGAAATAATTGGCAGCTCGTACCTTCTGTGTGGGATTTTTGCCAGAAATCTTGAGCAAAGTGCTGTTTTGCGCGCTTTTCATGCCCTGCGGAATCCCTTGCCAGCGCGTTTTACCAGGTCGAGAAAATGTTAACTGTG
Source organism: uncultured Eggerthellaceae bacterium (assembly GCA_964553375.1). GTDB lineage: Bacteria > Actinomycetota > Coriobacteriia > Coriobacteriales > Eggerthellaceae > UBA9715. The sequence continues at coordinate 41,003 of CAZKKN010000006.1, forward strand.
ATTAACTGACAACTTACTCAAGATTGTTGACAGAAATCGAGAATTTAGATTCGTGAATGACAACTTTATCAAGATTTCTGGCAAAAGCGAGGCTCTGGGTGATAGGGCAAAGGTTCGTAGCTTGGGTGGGAAGATGCAATCCGGCAAAAGGGGAGGTCAAAAACAGCTTTGGTTCCAGAGAGCCCCAGAAAGGCTTGCTTTCATATTCGGAGGGGGAAGGGGCAGAAGGGGGGATTAGGGGCGGAAGATCGCTCGGTTGTTCGGAGTCTCGTCAACCTCCACCGCAGCTACGGGCAGCCCCTGTGCGGCCAATCGCTCGAAGCAGTAGCGTGCGAGGTTCTCAGCGGTGGTGCGGAAAGGGAGGACCGTCAGCGTGAAGCCTTCGGATTCCAAAGCGGCGATGGTCTGCTGGGCCAGGGTGCCTTCTTCCACCAGGAAGCTATGGTCGAGGCTTTCGGCCAAGTCGCGCACCGCCTTCTTGAAGACGCCGAAGTCCAGCACCATATCCCGCATGGTGCCCTCCTTTTGGAGCTCGGGCACCTCTAAGGTGGCCTCTATGCGCCACCGGTGGCCGTGGAGGTTCTCGCATTTCCCATAATAGTCCGCAAGAAAGTGGGCGGAATCGAAGAACGCCTCGGTTTGCAATCCGAACATAAGGGCCTCCTGCAGAAGTCTCATAGGTGTGGTTTGGGCTCGGTGCTATTGTAGTTCAGAGAGTTGCTGCCTGAAGGAAGGATAAGGCCATGAACATAGTCTGCCTGGATATGGAAGGGGTGCTCGTCCCGGAGATCTGGATCGCCTTCGCAGAAGCCGCGGGCATTCCGGAGCTGCGCAAGACCACCCGCGATGAGCCGGATTATGACAAGCTGATGGCCTATCGGTTGGCTATCTTGGAAGAGCATGGTCTGGGATTGACCCAGATCCAAGAGGTCATCTCCACCATAGACCCGCTGCCAGGTGCGAAGCGGTTCCTTGATGAGCTGCGCACCCAGGCTCAGGTGATCATCCTGTCCGATACATTCGAGCAGTTCGCTTGGCCCCTCATGGCTAAGCTCGGCTGGCCCACGCTTTTCTGCAATACCTTGGAAGTGGCCCCTGACGGGCGCATCATGGGATTCAAGATGCGCTGCCCCCATTCCAAGCTGACCACCGTGCGGGCGCTCCAGTCCGCAGGCTATGAGACCATCGCAGCGGGGGATAGCTACAACGACCTGGGGATGATCCAGGCTTCCAAGGCAGGATTCCTGTTTCGCACCACACCCGCCATCCGTGAGGAGCATCCCGAACTGCCTGCCTTCGAGACCTATGATGAGTTCCTGGCAGCCATAGTGGCCGAGCTCTGATGCTGGGGGTGCTGCTTGCTCTTCTCAGGCGGCTTATATATAAGCTTCTGACTCATCTGAACGCCCAGGCTATGCTACCATCTCTTAAGAATCCCTTAAGCGGGATGAAAGGAGGGTTCTATGTTCTGTACCCGATGTGGCGCCAGTAATAAAGATGGGGCCCGGTTTTGCGGTGAGTGCGGCAGCCCCATGCCAACGGCGACCGCCCAAGCCCCTGTTGCGGCTCCCGCGATGCCTGCGAGCGGGGTTTACCCTTCAGCTCCGCCGGCGGCGCAGCCTGTTTATGCGGGAGCACCCGCTGTTGCGCCGAAGGCCAAACGCTCGAAGCTCCCGCTCATCATCATCGCCATCATCGTCGTTGCTTTGGCTGTGATCGGAGCTGTCTTCGCCTTCTTGCGCTGCTCTGCCAATCCGGGGATCAGGCCGGGTACCTATTCATTGGAGGCAGAGGGCTCTGCCCTCACCATGACGGTGAACGATGACCTTGCCTTCACCTTCGGAGCAAGCGGATTGCCTTCGGATAACGAACAATCCAAGATGATAGAAGAGACGCTTCAGGGGATGGAGGGCCAGTTCATCCTGGCTGAGGATCAAGACCAACCGGGATGCCTCATCTACGAGGTTGATCAATTCACCACGCCCTATTTCCAAGTGGATAGCGCAGGAAAGTTGAGTGTCGATCAGGGTTATGTCGAGGAGATGCTGGGTGCTTCCTCCACCTCCGCCCGCGCCTATGTGGGTCAGTTGCTGGATGCCGTCACCATCACCTGCGATGTCCAGGTGATGATTCCCGAAGGGGGTACGAGCGGCCATTTCGCAGGAAAATGGGGGCTGCTCATCAACTTCTCCATGGCGGTCTCGGACAAGGATGGCTCTTTAGGTCTCGGGAGTTCGAGCAAGGCGGATATGGGCATGGTCTTCCTCATGGATGTGAGGGATAACGGGATCGCGCTTGTGGAGAGCTACGGTGTGGAGGATTCGTACGCCACCTGGGATGTCAGCGGCATGGACAAGCTCAGCGAGATAGAGGCGATGAAGAGTGTCCCCTCGAAGCCCTTCAGGTTCGAATGGTCCGATGCCGGTCATGGCAGCTATCTTCTGAGCGCCGGTTCGCAGGAGATGACGCTCACCATGCCCTGATCGGTATTCATGACAGGAAAACTCAGCGTATCATCCCAGCTGTGATATCATCCGATTAGCGTAAAGGAACAGAAAGGAAGTTCACCATGTTCTGCCCGAAATGCGGTACTGAAAACGCGGAAGGAATCAAGTTCTGCAAGTCCTGCGGCGCTCCGGTGGCGACTCCTGCTGCCGCGCCGGCACCGGCTGCCGCTCCTGCTCCGGCACCGGCACCGGCACCTGCGGCCCAACCTGCCTATGCTGCAGCCGGTGGGGCGCCTGCTTCAATCGGCGGCTCTGCTGTGGGTACCTTGCTCGCCAACAAGAAGCTGCTCATCTTGGGTATCGTGGCCCTGGTGGTCATCATCGCCGTCATCGTTGGCGTTGTGAGCTGCATGAACGGCGGGGGCCTGGTGAAGGGCACCTATAAGGTGTCGGGTTCCGGGAGTGCCAATTTCAGCCTGGTCGTCGCCGATAAAGACGAGGCTACGGTGGACTTCTCCGGCAGCGAGATGAAATGCACCTTGAAGCGCAACGGCTCCATGGACGGCTCCATCATTTACGATATGACCAATCTCCGTCACACCAATGGCAAGATCGCTGCGGATGACAACGGCAACATGTATGACGAAGATGGCGATTTGGAGAGCGGGCGCCTGGATAAGTTCCAGCTTCTGGCACCTAAGGGTGCAGCCCAGGGAAAGATCGAAGGCAATTGGGGTGTCTATCTGGGGGCCATCGATAGCGATGGTGAATACACCATCACTATGATTCGCGTTGAGGTGTCCGCCGATGGCACCGGCAAAGCCTATGGCTACTATACCTACGAGGGCTTAGAGCCGGGCTCCCTCAGCGTCGATGATATGGAAAGCTATCTGGACATCAATTCCAACAGCGCCGATTTCACCTGGTCCGATAAGGGCCAGGGACGCTATCAGGCTGCGTGGGGCTCCGGGTCCAAAGCCGATATCTCCATCGTCCCGCGCTAGGTTTGACCGATTGCTCACGTGCGGTGGCGCTGAACCTATGAACCGTCAACATGTAGACCCTGGCCTCCCGTGGGGGAAGCCAGGGTCTTCCTCTTTAGAGGTGCACGGCCTTTCACGGTCCTATGGGGATCTCCCGGCGTTGCGCGATGTCTCGTTCCGTTGCTTGCCGGGAACCTTGACCACCGTGGTGGGGCCATCGGGCAGCGGCAAATCCACCTTGCTGGGGGTGCTGGGCGCTCTGGATTCCCAGTTCGAGGGCTCGGTGAGCGTCTGCGGGCGCGACCTTGGCGCCCTTTCGCCAAAGGAGATTGATCGCTTCCGCCGCCGGGCGGTGGGGTTCATATTCCAAGACTACAACCTCATCGAATACCTTGACGGTCTTGCCAATGCGGCACTTGGCCCTGAAGCAGCTGGGGAAAGTCCCCAGAGAAGCGATCAGGGCGCCTGCGTCGCACTTGAAGCCTTGGGTCTCACCTCCCAAGGGCGTTGCTTGCCCGCTGAGCTTTCGGGAGGGGAGCGTCAGCGGGTGGCTGTGGCCCGGGTGCTCGCTAAGCAACCCCAGGTCATCTTGGCCGACGAGCCCACGGGCTCCCTTGATGCCCTAAGCGCCCGGAAAGTCGTTGAGCAGTTGCGTGCCTTCGCCGATGACGGGGCTTGCGTGGTGGTGGTCACCCATGACCCGGAGCTTTTCGAGGGCAGTGCAGACCAGGTGATACTCATGGATTCGGGTCGTATCGTCTCCATCAAGGAGGTTGATCTGGTGCGGGGATCGGAGTTAGACGCCGATCGGCCTGCGCACGATGCGGCTCCGTCGCGCTCCCGAGGGTTCGCCACGTTGCTTTTCGGCCACTTGCGGGCCCATTGGCTCAGATCATTGCTTACAGGCCTCGTCTGCGCCGTGGGCATCTCGGGTCTTGCCGTGGTGGGGATGCTTCTGCAGGGGCTCCAAGGTTTCAGTGACGACCTGCAGCTGCGCGTGCTTTCCTCAACGCCTTTGGTCATAACCCAGGATGTGGCCCTTAAAGCCCAGGAGAGGCTCGAGCCCGGTATGCAAGGGGACGGCCTGGAACAGGACGGCTCGTTTCGGGAACTGTGGGAGAGGATCGCATCGGGAGGCGGCGCGAACGCTTTAGCCGCTTTAGGCGAGGAGCTTGAGGCCGAGGCCCTCTTAAGCGATGGCATAACGAGCGTGCAGGAGGTCTATCCTTTCACCGACGACCTCTACGTCCATACAGCCGATGGCTGGCACTTCGTCGATCGATGGCGCTTCCTCGATGAGCTTACCACCTTGGGCCTTTCAAGTTACACCGAGGTAGAGCGTGTGATAACGGCCATGCCCGATAACAGCTCCATCCTTCAGCCGCTTCCCGCCCAAAGCCAGGACGACCTCGCTTCTGCTTATGACCTCAAGGCGGGAAGGTTTCCGGCTTCCCCTTCCGAGGTGCTTCTCGTCACCCAACCTGATGGCCGTATAAGCGATGGATTATCGGCCCTTCTGGGATTAGCTCCCTTGGAGGCCCTCGCTTCGCCCGATGGGGACGAAGACTCCCTGGTCATTGCTTCAGAGGAGGTCTTCTCCTTGGAGCTCGTGCTCATGCAGGGGTGCGACTACCGCGTGCAAGTGGGAGGTGGCTGGGTGAATTCCTGGTACCGAACCGACTGTTTGGATCAGGCCCTCACCCAAGGTTACGGGTTGAAGGTGACGGGTATCGCTACGGAGCGCCATCCGCTTTCAAGCGGTTACAGCTTGGGACATCTTGCTTATCTGCCCAGCTTAACCGACGAGATGATCGATCACGTGGCTGAGAACCCGCTTATCCAAGAGCAGCTTGCCAACGTTTCCGTTGATGCTCAGACCGGCGAGGCCCTTGAAGCGCCGCCGAGCACCCTGGCGCCGAAGCTTCTGGCATCGGTTGATGTTTCGGCTCTGAGTGAGGATCGCCTCGCGATGCTCCAGTCCCTTTCCGACACCCGCATCACCGCCCTATTGAGGGCCGCGGGCCTTGACGCGAGCACAGTCAGCCCACGGGAGCTGCAGGAAGCAATCGATCGCTGCGCTGGGATGACGAGCGGGGAATTCAACGATCTGCTCGAAGCGGTGGCACCGGCTTCCCTTGATTCAGGTTTGGCTGCCCAGCTTGCCACGCTTGATTACTTCACGCCGGAGGATATGGAGCAGGTCCAAGTCTTCACGAGCACCCTTGAGGCGCGAAGCCGCGTGGAAGCCCTGGTGGATCGGTTCAATGACAACTTGGAAGGTGACGTTCGTGCCGTGACGGTGCGCGATGACCCTTCCCTTGAGGTCTTAGAGCAGATCCATTCTGTGGTGATGGTGGTGTTCATCGTTTTGGGTGCGGCATCGGTGGCTGTGGTGATCGCCGCTATGGCCTATGCTATGGCCTCTGCGGCCAAACAGCGCACGCGCGAGATAGGTTGTTTGCGCTCCTTGGGTTATTCTCAGGCATTCATCGCCTGGCTCTTCATGGCTGAGGCGGCTTTGATCGCGCTTCTGGCGGTCAGCGTGGGTTTTCTGGTTTCATGGCCGGTTATGGCGTGGGTGGAAAGCGTTCTCTCAGCGGCTGCGGGCATCTCGGGCTTTTTCTGCTGGGTTCCCGCATTCGGACTGCCCTTGCTTTGCGTCGGGGAGGCGCTTTGCCTCATAGCGGCTCTCATCCCGGCTTTCAGCGCGGCGCGCAAGGACCCGCTTTCGGCTCTCAGATTCTAGGATGCCGCTTCTGGTTCCGAAGCGTTGGAAGAACCTATCTCTTCCATCAAGCCGTTGGAAATCAGTTCTTCTTCCGTGAGGGTCCGCTGCTGATAAAGCCCATTGTCCCTGAATCCTAAGGCGCGGTAGTAGTTGCGCGTGCCTACGGCGCTTATCACGTTGATCCTCTTAAAGCCCGCATCGTGGGCGATGCGGCAGGCATGCTCTACGAGGCGCCGACCCAAGCCATGGTGCTGGGCGGCAACGCCTTCCTTTCCCACCTCGGCGGCGAAGCCGTAGATATGCACTTCGCGGATCATAGCCTCATCAGGGCCAATGGGCACGTCCTCGCTTTCCATGAGGGTTCGGGCGCTCATCTGCGGAAGCGAGAGGCGTAAAAAACCCGCGATGCGCCCATCGGGGGCGGTCCATTCCAAGAAGTGCTCCGTGGTGAGGGTGGTGGCATAGCGACAGTCGTTCAAGGTGAGTTCGTCCACGGCCACCATTGTGGTTCCCATCTCGCGGAAGCGGATCTCCTCCACGGAGGCCTCCGAATCGTGCAAACGGGCTTCCACCATTTGGCGCAGGTTCGTCTTCTTGTTGCCTGCCAGGATGTCCTCGCTGGAGATATCCCTGATCATGCGCGATACCCGGGCATAGCGCGGGGTCGCTTCCAAGGCGAAACACAGGACATCCAACAGCTCCTCTTCGCTGTAGGGGCGCCACCGTCCCTGGTCATATAGGGCCACAAGCGGTGTGCCGCCCACCAAAGCGCAAGGGTAGAGCTTCACCTCATCGGGCTTGAAGCGCGCATCTTCCATCAACTGGCGATAGCCCTCTTTGTCCGCCGTCGGCGTGGCGCCCACCAGGTTCACCATGAAATGGATGTGGGTCTTGAATCCGAAGAGCCGACAGAGCCCAAGGGCCCGACTCAAGGTTTCGATGGTCATGGGCCGCCCGTTAGCAGCCAGGGTTGCCTCATCGAGGCTCTGGATCCCCATCTGCACCTTCGTACAGCCCAAATGCCGCAGGTGGTTCAATGCCGCGCCATCCAGCTTGTCTGGGCGCGTCTCAACCACAAGCCCCACCACCCGGTGGGCTGCGTCCTCGTTTTTGCGCTGCTGTTGCTCCAGTTCGCTCGCTGCTGTGTTTTGGAAGGCTACTGCACGCTCCCAAGGGGTGCCAGGGCCATAGAGCTCCTCAAAGGCCTCGTTATAGGTGAGTCTTCCCTCGTCCAAAGCTCGTTGCACCGCGGCTACCTGCTCTTCGAGGGTATCCGCGTCGCTTTCGATCCCTGCGTTTTCGTATGCTTCCCGCCGGAGGCGGGACTTTTTCTCCCTAACCTGCGCCGAATCGTTCAGGCACGCGAAGAGCTCCTCGATGAACCAGAGGCGATAGCTTTGGGGATAGTCTGTGAACGTGCCGCCGAGTACGATGAGCTCTATCTTATCGGTGGGATGCCCCATGGCCTCCAGCGCCTTCAGCCGCGAGGCAACTTGAAGATACGGGTCGAAGAAGTTCCGTTCCGCCCGCTGGCAAGCCGGTTCGTTATGGAGGTAGCTTTTGGGCATGCGCACATCGTTAGGGCAGAACAGGCAGCCGCCGCAACAAGGCCACGGTTTGGTGATCACGGTGATGGTGGCCACACCCGAAGCGGTGCGCCGCGGCTTCATCTGCAGGGTGCGTACGAAGCGGTCCCTGAGCTCTGGCGTGAGGCACCACGATTCCCACCGGTCGCCTTGCTCTTCGCATGCTTCAAGGAAGTAGGGGAGGACGTGCTTTTTCGCCACACGCCGCCTGCCGTCTCCTTGACGCTTGCTCTCGGCTCTGATGAGCCGGTCAAGCTCTGCTGGGGAAAGCTCACCTTGGCGCAGGGCGTCCAGTATGTTTGCGATAAGATCATCCACATCTGAATTGTACCCTGTGTTGGGAGATGTCCATAACGCAATGCCCAACCCAACCTGACCCACCTTATGCCTCTTCCCATGGCAGGATTTGATGGCAATAACCTCCCATAAGCCTGTGTAACTCAACATAGACGAC
>CAZKKN010000006.1:49300-57762 GCA_964553375.1 uncultured Eggerthellaceae bacterium
GCAGGATTTGATGGCAATAACCTCCCATAAGCCTGTGTAACTCAACATAGACGACGAAAAGAGGGGTACTAGTTGAGATAAGGCTAGTTATGGGAGGTTTTTCGCTCAGGTCGGGTCTTCATCACAGTTAGAGAAATCTAAAAGCCCAGTTCAAGCGCACCTTGGCAAAATGATATAGGCGCTTTTCGGCATTTCACCCTCCCATAAGCCTGCATAACTCAACAAGCCCCCCCGGTTTTGATCTGCATTCGGTGGCAATGCCATAGAATAGAAACATGGATAGACAAACCGCTTCTGCGCTCATCGCCCTCAACAACCGCTTCTATCAAGAGGTGGGGGATTCCTTCTCCAGAACCCGGGAGGCTCCTTGGGATGGCTGGAAGCAAGTGGTGCGCATCCTTGCCGATCACCAGCCTCGGGAGGGTGCCTTCTCGTTGCTCGATGCGGCCTGCGGAAACCTGCGCTTCGAGCGTTTCGTTTGTCAATCATGCCCGGATATCTCCTGGGATTTCACGGCTGTGGATAGCTGTGTTGCCTTTGGGGAGACATCGCAGGTAGCCCTGGAAGGATGCGACTGCAGCTTGCGCTTCATCGAAGAGGACGTGCTTCAACTCATGACCCAAGGAGCACCGCTTGCCTGTGACGGAGCATTCGATGCTGCGGTATCCTTCGGTTTCATGCATCATATCCCAACAGAGAAGCTGCGGCTGGGCTTCCTTCGCGCGTTGCTCGCAGCTTTGCATCCTGGAGGCGTGGCGGCGCTTTCCTTTTGGCGGTTCGCCGATGAGCCGGCTTTGCTTGCGAAAGCCCAAAGGGTCACCGAGGCGCACCGGGGGAATCTCGATTTGGAGCCTAGTGATTACCTTTTGGGTTGGCAGGGAAGTGACGAGGTGTTGCGCTACTGTCACAGCTTCACCGGCGACGAGCTTGAGCGCTGCCTCCAAGAGCTTGAAGGGCGCATCCGGCTGCTCAGTCGCTTCCGGTCCGACGGCAAGAGCGGCAGGCTCAACGAATATCTGGTCTTCCAGAAGCTCTAGGTTCCTATAGCGTATAATATGCGCAGGTCATTTCTGGGGGAATCAATCAAGGACTGAGGTGCTTTCGTGAAGAACAACCGTGTGTACATGCCTGTCGATGCTATTGACAAGCGCGAGGATTTCCAGCTTTGGTACGCCGATGGAGACGTGTTTCTCACGGTGAAATCCGACTGGGAGAAGGAGAACTCCAAGGTCTCCATCATCAATCGCATGGGCGGTGAGTTGGGGCGCATCCGATTCGACCCCAACACCTTGGTCTACTATGTGGGCGTGGAGCGATTCGAGTATCAACTGCACACCTATACCATCTTCAAGCATTACTTCTTCAAGGGCATGCTTTGGGATATCAAAGGCTCCATCACCGATCCGCCGCTTGATTTCAAAAACGAGGGCACTGGCAAGCTTGACGTGCGCATATCGCGCGTGAAGTTCAAGGATAAGGGGCAGTGCTACGAGATCAAGGTGAAAGATCTCTCCAAGCTGCGTATCGCCGCTTGCGCTGTGATCGCCATGGCTATCAAGGAGAGTTGGAAGGGGAAGAGCGAAGGCGAGCCTGAGGAGAAGAAGGGCTGGGCCAAATGGAAGGACCGCATCTTCACCAACAAGGGCATTCCCTACGAGGAACTCGTGGCTGCTGGAGAAATTGCGGGGCCTGAAGGGATCAAAGAGATAGACGTACTCGAAGAAGCGGCGGGGCTCGAAGAGGTTGAGAAGTCCTGATTCACCCTCAGCTCTATGAGCGTTACACCTACCAGAAGATTGATCATCCGGGTAGTTTCGCTCTCGTCTACAGCAATATCAAACAATGGTAAGAGAGTGCTTCTGGTCAATAATTCCAGTTGTTCGCGGTTTTGAGCGGCGCTTGAGCCCTTTAATGCGTGCCTGGAAAATGGCGACCTGGGGTTTTGCTGGTAAGAAGCTTGCTTCGCCTCTGAAAAGCCGCGAACAACTGGAAAATTTGACCATCACACCAGCTATACGATAGCGCCAACAGATAGAGAACCCCAGCGGGAGGGTGGAGTGAATGCTGCTAAGCTGTGAACGCAACCCTCCTGCTGGGGTTCTCTTATTTGAAAGCGCTACTCGATCTCGCCTTTCTTCCAGGCATCCATCACCTCGCGGCTGATGCCGGCTTGCTGGCGCAAGCCGTCTATGGAACGCTGCTTTTGAGAGGCGCGCATAATCATGATGCCCGAATAGCCAGCAACGACCAGAGCGGTGATGTACATCATGGCACGGATGACAGGATTGTCCGCATCGAAGAGGCCGAAACGATACCCAAGCTCATTGAAGCCGATGATGAGCACTATCATGACGCCGATGGCGCAATACCCTTTGATACGACGGCTTTTCACTTCCTTGGATAGGGATGCGATCTCTTTGAGCGCTGAGCGCTGCTTCTTCGTAAGCTTTGCCATTGGGAGCTGCTCCTGGGTCATCGGATGTTCAAGGAATGCTTGAAATAATTCTAGCGGTTATGCCGATAAGGTGATAGTGCATTTGCAAGAAAAAGAAGAACCCCCGAACGGGGGTTCTTCTTGTCTGCGAATCCTTCGATTCAGGATCTTCGAGAAGCTTGTTTACTTCTGGCGGTTCGCGATAGCACGCGGGCCAGCGAAGATGAAGAAGAAGGCGAAGGGCAGCAACATACCGGTTGCCATCAGCGGCAGAGCCATAGGCGTCTTGCTGAAGGGCACGCCACCGAAGATATCGGCAGGCAGCAGCGGGAACACGATGCACAGGATGGCCAGCAAAGCGACGATGACCATCATAACGCCGAACAGGGCGGTGCCGGTATCGGAGCTATCGGATGCAGTCTCCTCAGCAGCCAGCTCGTCCAAGGACTTGCCGCCGGTCTCCTTCACGAAGAGCAGCGTGCAGATGAAGCCCAAAGCGAACGGAATGCACAGGGTGAGCACAACGGTAGACCAGTTGGGGATGGTGTCCTTCAATGCAGTGCCAGCAGCTGCGGCAGCAGCTACGGCATCAGGGTTCTGCAGCGCCGGATTAGCCACAACAAGGGCAGTGGCGAAGGCGCCCAGAACGATGGAAGAGCCGGAACCGCCGAAGCGGGCGAATGCCTGGCACCAAGCCACGCCGGTATTGCGGATTGCCGTGGGATAGCTTTCGGGCATCAGCGGCTGAACAGCGGTGATGGCGTAGTTCAGGCAGAAGCCGAAGAGCAGCATGAGGGCAACGTACAGAACCATCTTCGTTTGACCGGGGTCGTAGTTGATGAGGAAGGAGCACAGCAGGATGGCCACGATGCAGGCGATCCAGGATGCTGCCAGATTCTTCTTACGGCCGATGCGGTCAGAGACGAAGCCCACTACGATGTTGGAGGCGATAGCAGCCACATTGTTCCAAGTCTGCAGGTTCACGGACTGAGCCTTGGTGTAACCCATGTCCTGGAACCAGGTGGGAATCCAAGCGTTCATGCCGTAGACGCAGAACTGACCCACGAAATAGGTGCACCAAATAGCAGCGGTAGCAACGATGTACTTCTTAGAGAACAGTACATTGGGGCCAACGTTAGCCGGTTTGGGAGGCACGATGAGCAGGTTGGGATCATACTTGACATTGTCGTCATGATGCTTATGGGCGATCTCCTCCAGAGCTGCCACGGCCTTATCCTTCTGGCCGTTGGTGGCATACCACTGCGGGGTCTCATGCATCGCGAAGATGAGGATGATTCCGTAGATGATGGGCAGAGCGCCGATCAGATAGCAGATACGCCAATTCTCCACCATCAGCTGACCATCGACCATACGCTCGGTCAGGAAGCCGCCGAAAATGGATTCAGGCGTAGAGCAGATAGGCGCAGCCACCAAGCCTGCAAGCACCCAGCCGGCAACCATGAAGGCCATGCCGAAGGTGACGAACACGCCGCGGTTCTTGGAAGGAATGGTTTCCGAGAAGCAGGTGGTCACAATGGGGATGCAGGAACCCACGCCGAAGCCGGCGATGAGGCGCCAGATGGCGAAGATGAACAGGCTGTTGCTGAATGCCTGAGGCAGCGTGAACAGACCATAGAAGATAACTGCGATGATGAGCATCTTCTTGCGGCCGATGCGGTCGGACATAGCGCCGCCCACAGCACCGCCGAGCACCATGCCCAACAGGCCCCACGTGGTAAGCGAACCCATCTCGGCTGCACTGGTCAGGCCGAAAGACGGGGCGATGTAGGAGTTGGTGCTGTTGACGATCATGAAGTCATAACCGTCGAAGATATTAGCGAGACCCAGCAGGATGAACATGAGCCAGGTATGACCGTTAATACCAAAAGAGTCGATTACCTCGGAGACGGTAAACTCTTTGTTATCCATCAATCCCTCCTTATAAAGGATGTGTTAAATGGAATCGGCTGGTTTGACAAACACCTTATACCCCATGAACCAACCTTGAGCCTAAACTCTCCCTGCAATGGCAATACCAGGCGGTGCGACTGAAGAAGTGAAGTACTGAAATATTCGTATTCATGACTTACGGATGTTTCAGTATTTACATCGGCCCCTATTCCGAATGCCTTCTCTCGTCGTCCGATCCCAGCAGAAACACAACTGCAGGAATTCCCCCTTGCAGGCCTCACGCAACGAACCGTTAGCCGCACGCAATCATCCGTTGATTGCAGGTTTTACTCGGCTCGGTAACATTCGTCCATGAAACCTACATTTATGCATCATATCACAACACTTTTGGAGAGTTGTTGGGAAGCATGCATTTATATAGGCGCATAGGCATCGGCTTCATGCACGGGAGCGTCTGGTGACTCGTGGTCCATACATATATAGTAAGGATTCGGGTGTAATGCCATTCGCGGGATTAATGGATTGCTTCTTGTGCAAATTAGTGGCAAATGTCTATAATGGCAGTCGGTCGAAAGGGCTTGGAAGGGGTAAGCCCACGACTGGAAGTACCCTCGCTGAAGCGGGGAAGGACTTGATCAAGGAGGATCATTATGTGCTTTAGACCAAGCGATGCCGGTGCTGCCGGTCCCATGAAGTGCCCTGGTTGTGGCAAGCCCATCCAGATGATGGCTGGCCTCACCTTGGACAAGTGCCCGTTCTGCAAGGAGGACTTCACTCCTTATCTGAACGGTGAGAAGGATGTTCCCGGTGCTCCTGCGGCTCCCGGTGCCCCCAAGGCTCCCGGTGCTCCCGGTGCCCCTAGCGCCCCCAAGGCTCCTGGTGCGTAAGCCATAGGACCTTCAAGTGTGGAAGAGGCTGCTTCGGCAGCCTCTTTTTTTATGGACAGATACCCTGCTTTCCCCTAGACTGAATCGAGTTCGAATCCATTGATCCACAAATGATAAGGGGCGAGATCCATGAAGCTAGGTTCCACTGTCACATTGCTCTACACCGGTACTCTGGAGGATGGCACGGTCTTCGGCTATGCCAAGGAGTCCGAGCCCATGGTGTTCCAAACCGGTATGGACCTCACCATCCCCGGCTTCGAGAAAGAGGTGCTGGAGATGGAGGAAGGGGAGAAGAAGACCTTCACGGTGGGCATGTATGATGCCTACGGCGAGTACCTCGATGACCTGTTGGAGGTCGTGCCGACGGAGAACGTTCCGCTTAAGAACATCGAAGTGGGCATGAGGGTGTTCCTGGCTGCCGACGATGGCGAGCGCGTGCCGGTGACCATCAAGGATATCACGAGCAAGGAGGTCACCTTCGATATGAACCATCCCTTAGCGGGCAACGACCTCACCTTCGAGGTGGAGGTGGTCTCGGTAGAGGAGCCCCCGGAGGGTTGGACGCCTCCGGTCAAGCATGATCCCGCGCAATACGCTGAGCAGCTCGGCATGTAACCCAAGGGGCATATGCGCGCCTCATCCCCGCAGTATGATGCTGCGGGGATTTTCTTTTTCAAGGCGAAGATGTGGGCACCTTCAGCTCATCTTGTGTTCAACCTCTGGACATTACCTTGCGGAATGAGGACCCCACAGATTGGAATAATGGGTAATCAAAACCGTTTTACCTGGTCAAAATAATTTACAAAATAGGATAACTGAAAGGCATATTGAATCCCCCCTTGCAGCCCGATGCTGCTACAATGGTACCTAAGGTATGAGAGCTTGCTTGCTGCCCCAGACAACACCGGCGAGGAAGCGATCGTGCTGGATCTTATAAGGGGAACAGAGAAAGGCATTCATTTCATTCCAACCTCATCGATTTCGAAACAGTCTGTATCGCGAGATTCCGAATGGCGAGAAATCGAAGAAGGGATGGAAGGTTTTTGCGTGATTTAAGTGGTGCGCCTACCCCTAAGGCACTCCAAGGAAGTCACGCAGTGCGCAAGCAGCCGATCGATGTTTCCGAGGGTAAACGAGAAAAGGAGTAACAGTATGGCTTATTCCAAGGAGTGGCGTACCGAAATGCCCGACGGTACAGTAATCACTCGCAGCAACACCTGGTCTCCTCCGGGATCTCACCCGGTAGGATATGGTGTTAAGGTTGTCACCAAGGACAACAAGCTGGTTCGTATCGAGGGTGATGACGACAACCCCATCACCACCGGTCGCGTTAACGCGCTGAACCTGGCTCTGCGTGAGTACACCCACCATCCTGACCGCATCATCTACCCGAAGAAGCGTGACCCCAAAGACCGAGGTAAAGAAGCCTGGGAGCGCACGTCTTGGGACGACTGCCTGGACACCATCTGCGAGAAGGTTCGCTACTTCCAGAACACCTACGGCCCCGAGTCCATCGTCTGCTTCGGTGGCACCGGCCGTGAGGCTTGCATTTACTACTACGCTCTGACGTTCTCCGTGCTGCAGTCCCCGAACTGCTGCTACACGCAGTCCGGCTGGTCTTGCTACGGTCCTCGTTGCTCCATCGCCGACTATGTGTTGGGCGCTGGCTATCCTGAGCTCGACTATGCAGGCCATCTGCCCGGCTCCTATGACGATCCGGCTTACACGCTGTCCAAGTACGTTGTGGTTTGGGGCAAAGAGCCTCTGCCCTCCAACGGTGACGGCTTCTTCGGCCACTGCCTCGTTGATATGATGAAGCGCGGTTCGAAGATCATCTCCATCGACCCCCGCGTGACCTGGGTCGGTGCCCATCCCGGCAACATCAACGTGCAGATCCGTCCTCAGACGGACACCGCGTTGGCTCTGTGCATCATCAACCTGATGTTCCAGAACGACGAGTACGACAAGGACTTCGTCGAGAAATGGATGTTCGGTTGGGAAGAGCTCAAAGAGCGCGCTGCCGAGTATCCGGTGGACAAGGTTTCCGAGATCTGCGGCGTTGCGCCTGAGACCATCGAGAAGGTTGCCCACATCATCGGCACCGAGCGTCCCATCGGCTTCGCTTGGGGCCTTGCCTTCGATCAGAACAAGAACGGCGTGCAGCTGTCCCAGGCCTTCATCCTGATCGCTGCCATGGCCGGCTCCATCGACTCCCCGGGCGGCCTGACCCTTGGTCCTCCTTCCGCTCTGCTGGGCAAGTGGCGCATGGAGCAGCGTGGCGCTATGGACGACGAGGTTTGGCAGAAGCGCATCGGCGCTGCCGAGTGGCCCGGCCTGTCTACCGGCATGGCTACCACCCAGCCCGACGAGACGCTGAACACCATGGAGTCCAAGCAGCCCTATCAGCTGCGTTTCGCCTGGTTCAACAGCTCCAACTTCCTCACCCCGACCTGCTCCGCTCAGCCTAAGCGCTGGCACAAGGCCCTGCTCGATTCCATCGAGTTCTGCGTTATCCAGGACCTCTGGATGACCCCGACGGCCATGGCTGTGGGCGACTACTTCCTGCCGATGGCCACTTGGGCCGAGCATGACGGCATCGTGCTTACGCACTATGGCCGCAACACCGTGTTCATGGGCCCCATGAACAAGGCTCTGCAGGTGGGCGAGTGCATGTCCGACTGCGAGATCTGCCTGATGTTCGGTACGCGCCTGAATCCGTCCTGGTGGCCGTGGCTGCCTGAGGATTGGCGTCCGAACGACCGTGATGGCGCTCCCATCGACCGTACCGAGCTGGACAAGGCCGTGGACAAGTTCTTCAGCGATCAGCTGGCTGAGCTCGACATGACCTTCAACGACCTCCGTGAAGAGGGCCTGTATCAGCCTGGTGCCCATGGCTTCGAGTACAAGAAGTACGAGAAGGGCCTGCTCCGCTTCGACGGCGAGCCTGGCTTCAACACCATCACCGGCCAGATCGAGGCTAACTCCATCCTCTACGCCTCTTGGGGCGAGGATCCGCTGCCTTACTACGAGGAGCCGAACTATTCGCCGATCAGCCGTCCGCAGGACGCTGAGAAGTATCCGCTGATCTCCACTTCTGGTTCCCGTCGTTACAGCTCCTTCCATTCTGAGCATCGTCAGGTTCCGTCCCTGCGTCAGATCGATCCGTGGCCCTGGGTTCAGATCAACCCCGAGACCGCTAAGGAATACGGTGTGACCGAGGGCGACTGGTG
>CAZKKN010000007.1:0-54681 GCA_964553375.1 uncultured Eggerthellaceae bacterium
CAGCATATCCATGGAGCGCTCGGTGTTATTCATATTGGCGAGGATGCGACGCACGGCCCAGATGACAGGTGCCATCTGCGAATCCATGAGCAGTTCCTCTTTACGGGTGCCGCTGGCCACCGGATCGATGGCCGGGAAGATGCGACGGTCTGCCAGCTGGCGGTCAAGCCGCAGCTCCATATTGCCCGTGCCCTTGAATTCCTCGAAGATCACCTCGTCCATCTTGGAGCCGGTCTCTATGAGGGCCGAAGCCAAGATGGTGAGCGAGCCGCCGTTCTCTATGTTGCGGGCAGCACCTAGGAAACGCTTAGGCGGATAGAGGGCCGTGGAATCCACGCCGCCAGAGAGCACGCGTCCGCTCGCCGGTTGCGCCAGGTTGTAGGCCCTAGCCAAACGCGTGATGGAGTCCAGCAGGATAACCACGTCCTTACCGCTTTCCACCAGGCGCTTCGCCCGCTCGATGACCATCTCGGCCACGGCGATGTGGTTGTCTGCCGGCATGTCGAAGGTGGAGGAGATGACCTCGCCTTTGATGGAGCGCTGCATGTCGGTCACTTCTTCGGGACGCTCATCCACCAACAGGCACATGAGGTAGACCTCGGGGTTGTTGGCGGAAATGCTCGCAGCGATATCCTTCAGGATGGTGGTCTTGCCCGCCTTAGGCGGCGAGACGATGAGCCCGCGCTGGCCTTTGCCGATAGGCGCCACCAGATCTATGACGCGGGAGGTCACGGTGTTCTTACCATGCTCCATGAGAAGGCGTTCGGAGGGATACACCGGGGTGAGGTCGGCGAAACGGGGACGGCTGGTGAGCTCGTCGATGGGCACGCCGTTCACGGCGGATATCTTCTGGATGGCAGCGAACTTCTCGTTTTCCCGGGCCGGGCGCGTGGTGCCTTCCACATAGTCGCCCTTGCGCAGGCCGTTGCGCTTGATCATGGACATGGCGACATAGCAATCGGTCTCCCCCGGCAGGTATCCCGAGGTGCGCAAGAAGCCATAGCCATCGGCCAGGATGTCAAGGATGCCGCCTACTTCTATGAAGCCCTCGGCACGCACCATGGCCTCGTAGACCGCATCCACAAGCTCGGCTTTCTTAAGGCCCGTGACGTCTATCTCCAGCTCTGCGGCCTTATCGCGCAGCTCGCCCACTTTCAGGGCGGCGAGCTCGTCTTTGGAGACGCTGGGCTCTATCTCGCGATTATTGCGCTGGCGGCGCTGATGGCGGTTGTTGCGATTGTTGCGACCGCCGTTGCCGTTGTTGCCACCGTTATTGTTGCCGTTGCCGTTGGCCCCGGCATGCTGCTTTTGGCCCTCGGCCTCGCTCTCGGCGGCAGGCTTCTCCTTAGCGGGAGCCTCAGCGGCCTGGGAAGCACCGCTTTCTGCGGGCTTGGCTTTAGGCGGACGCCCGCGGCGCTTCGGGGCCTCCTCGGAAGTGGCCTCGCCGGCGGTCGTTTTCACCGTACGGCGGGCGCGGCGTTTCGGCTTCTCTTCAGCCTCGGCCGCAGGAGCGGCCCCTTCTTGCTTTTTCGTTGCCATTTTACGCGTTCTGCACTTTCTCCCAGTCCTTCATGAAGGATTCCAAACCCCTGTCCGTCAGGGGATGTTGCACCATCTTCTTCAGCACGGCGAAAGGAACCGTGGCGATGTCGGCCCCCATGAGCGCCGCTTGGGTGACATGGTTGGCGCTGCGCACCGAGGCGGCGATGATCTCTATGGGCTCGCCGTTCACCGTGCTTTCGCGGAAATCGTAATTGTTGATGGCGGTGACCACGTTGTTCAACTGCTCCAGGCCGTCCTCGGAGATGTCGTCGAAACGCCCGATGAACGGCGAGATGTAGCGGGCGCCCGCCCGGGCGGCCAGCATGGCCTGGGGAACCGTGAAGCAAAGAGTCATGTTGACCGGGATGCCCTCGTCGGCCAAGGTGCGCGTGGCGGCCAGGCCCTCCACCATGGTGGGCACCTTCACCACCACGTTGGGCGCGATGGCGGCGAGCTTGCGGCCATCTTCCACGATCTCGTCGCGGGTCATGGCTACGCTCTCGGCGCTCACTGGCCCGTCCACGATCTCGCAGATGCGCTTGATGTGGTTGGGGAAATCGGCCAGCTTGCCGCCGATGCGCGCATAGAGGGAGGGATTGGTGGTGACGCCCGCTAAAGCGCCCCAGCTCGCAGCCTCTTCGATCTCGCTCAAATCAGCGGTGTCCAAAAAGAATTTCACGATTCCTCCTTGGGGTTTACCGTCGCGAATCCATGGCAATAGACAGCGCCCGGTTCGGTTAGGTTTCAGTGGGAATTTAAAGGGACGAACCAAATATAGTCGAAGCGCTGTTTCGGTGCAAGGGAGAAAACGAAAGAGGCTTCAACGGCTTGTTTCCCTGCAAGCCAGAGCTCAGGCCCCCATTGCAGGGAGGGAAAGAAAAGCATCTACTCAACTCGAAAGGCCATATCGGAAACCCTGTATCCATGCATCCGAATTGCGGACGTTTCATCCCATCATCCAATGCACTTAGGTCGAGATAACTGACAACTTGCATCTTTTGAATGAGAGTTCTGCCAATTATCTTGAGTAAAGGGTACTAATTCACACTTTTTTAGCCCAATAATGCTCCTCTTCAATACGTTTTCCCAGCTCGCGAGAATGTTATCCGTTTCTAACTGACACTTTACTCAAGTTTTTTGGCAGAAAACAGGAATTATGGTTCCTGGAAGAGACTCGGATGCAGACGATCCATGACAATGGAAGAGCCTATACTACTCACCACCAATTTCCCGCCGTTTTCATGGGAAGGAGCAGCGCCGATGAGCCCGGTTGAGAACGGTTGCGTCAGCGGGGATATAAGTGGAATCCTCAGGATTCCCCTTGAGTCCCAGCCATTCGCTGCTAAGGGACGAAACCTGAGGCCGAAGCGGCAAAACCGTTGTATCATATATAGTTGCGAAACCAGCGCAATCGCTCACTAGACTCATTAGGAAGGGCTTGAATGAACGCAGCAGCCAATGACGCGAAAACGAACCCCGCATTGCTCCCCCTCACCCCCGGCATGCTGGACGATAGGGAGCTGGCCGCCTACGACCGGCAATTCCAGCTTGTCTTCTCGGATCCCGCCCTCACCAACATAGCTGTGACCGGCACTCCGGGCAGCGGCAAGAGCACCGTCATAAACTCCTGGATAGCCGCCAACCCCGATCACGGCTGGCTTCAGATATCGCTTGCCAACTTCGCCCGTGAAGAGGAGAAGCCGGCGCCGGCCGCCATAGAAGAGGCGCTGATCAACCAGATCGTGGGCAAGATGGATCTGCGCCGGGCCCCCAAGACCCGCTTCCGCAAGGCCATGGAGCGTCCCTGGACCACCGATCTGGCCTACGCGCTCATCGGCGCCGCTTTCATCGCCCTCACCATATTCCTGGCCTGGGTGCTCACGCTGATTCCCAGCTCAAGGCCCGACGGGCTGCTCGTGGGAGCCGCCACCGTGGCCTGGTTCGCCTGCATCGTGTTCGCCATCTACCGTGTGGGCCGCACCAATGCCATCGGACGCATTGCCAAGCGCTTCAACGTGAGCGACCGGGAGATAGAGATATCCGGCGAAGGCGAAGGCACGCCGCTTCAGCGCTATATGGGCGACTTAGTGTATCTCTTCAACACCTCGCGCTTCGATACCGTGGTATTCGACGACCTGGATTCCTTCGGCTACCTGCCTTTGTTCCAGCAGCTGCGCCAACTGGAGGATCTGGCCAACTCCCGTCGTGACGAGGGCCGGGAGCGCCTGCGTTTCTTCTACCTGGTGAATGATGGCATGTTCGATGACCCCCATGACCGCACGAAGTTCTTCGACTACATCATCTCGGTCATCCCCTACATCGACCCCAGCAACTCCTTGGCGCTGTTCCGCGAGGGCCTGGAGGGCGTGGGCATCCAAGCCGATGACGAATTCCTCTATGAGCTCTCGCTGTTCATCGACGACCCGCGCATCCTGCGGGACCTGGTGAACGAGACCCATCACTACGAATCGGTGCTATTCAGCGATGCGCCGCTTCACAGCGGGGACATAGAGCGGCTCATCGCCATCCTGGCTTACAAGACGCTCTTCCCGCGCGATTTCGAGCTTTTGCAGGTTGACCAGGGCTACGTGAACGCCCTGCTGCGCAGCCGACCCATCATCATTGATCGGCTGACGGCCCAGAACACCCGGGAAGCCCAAGCGCTGCGCAAGCAGATCGAAGAGGGCACCAACGTGCGCGACAAGGAAGCCCTGCGGATGCGCATCGATGCCATGGAAGGCGAGAACCTTCAGTACAGCCGCCAGTCCCTAGCCCAGCTGCTCTCGAACATGGATGACGCGGACGAGATATTCCAGGAGCCGCCCTACGGCCAGGGCCTGGATAGCACTTATCTGAGCGAAGTGCTGGCAAGCCCCTACTTGCCGCTGATCCAGTTCCTCATCATGCGCGGCTGGATAGATGACACCCATGAGCGCTTCATGAGCAACTTCTATTCCGATAGCATCTCGGTGCGCGACCGCGAGTTCCTCATGGGCGTGTTCCAAGGCAAAGCCCACAACGACAGCTACCGGGTGGAGAAGCCCGGCGCGGTGCTGGGGCGCTTGGATGCCGACACGCTTTCTTGGAGCAATGCCAAGAACTTCTCGCTGCTCACCTACTTGCTTCACCACGGCCCCCAAGAGAAGATCGATGCGCTTTTCGCCGGCATCCGCCACGACCGCAGCTTCGAATGGCTGCTCGCCTATACGGAATCCGACGATTTCGTTGGAGCGATCTTCCCGGTGATGGAGGCGCAGATCCCTGGCGTGATCGGGCAGATCCTCACCGATCCCGCCATCGACATCCCGCGCCGGCGTCGCTTCGCCCACCGCATCCTGGCCTTCGGCATGGCGGTGCTGGAAGACGAGGCCGTGCGCCAGGCCGTGCTCGATTTCGCCCAGGACGACCTGGCCTTCCTCCAAGTGGAAGTGACCAAGCCCATGAACATCTCCGGCGGACTGGAGACGATCGGCTACCATCCCACCGACCTCTATACCGACGGCGTGTCGAAGAAGCTCTTGGAGTTCATCTTCCGCCAGGGGCTCTTCGAACCCACAGCACCCTTCCTCGACAGCCTCACCGCCGCCATCCTGGATGCCTCCTCGGCCATCGACAGCGGGTATCTGGTCACACGCCTTTACAACATAGATGATGCGGACATTCGCAATGTGGTGGAAGAGAACGCCGACCGCTTCATGGAGACGCTGTTGGAGAACACCGAGCGCAACCTCACCGAATCCAGTGATGCCGTGGCATGGTTGCTCAACTGCGAGAAGCTCTCCGAGCCCATGGCCCGGGCATACATGAACGCCATAGGCAAGGCCACGAAGATCGACGACGTGAACGCCATCCGCAATCCCGAATACCAGGCCATGCTGCTCGAGCAGGGCCATGTGGCGATCTCGGGCGAGAACATCCTGGACTACTTCAAGGCATCGGATTGCACCATCGACGAGCATCTAGGGGCGCTTCTGAACGATAACCCCTACCCCGAGGGGCTCACCATGGGCTTCGCCGAAGACCACCTGGGCGACGAGTCGGGCTTCCTCACCAGCGTGATCAGATCGGAATACATCAGCGACGAGAAGCTGGCCGAGATAGCCCAGGCCTACCGCGCGCAGTTCAATCACTTCGCCATTGAGGGGCTGAGCGACGAGCGCATGGAGCTCCTGGTCACCTTGGGCGTGGTGCGCCCCACAGCCGACAACCTGCTGTTCGTGCGCGAGAGCAACCCTGAGGCGGCCAAGTACTTCGCTACGGTTGATCCCGCGGGCTATCTGGATATGGTGCTGCCGCGGGAAGATGGCACGCCGGCTCCCGTGGAGCTTTCGGTGCCCGAGGCGCTGGAGATCTTCGCCATGGAGGGCATAGACGAGCGCACGAAGCTCACGCTGCTCGATGCCATCGACGGACCCGTGGCCTTGGAAGAGGCCTATCCCAACTCCTTGAATGCCGCCATCGCGCTCAAGCATTTCGATGCAGGCGAGGACATCGCGAAGATCGCCGACCTGTACATGAAGGGTGACCGGCGGCTCAAACGCGCACTGGCCGAGGCCTTCGTGGACCAGCAGCTCAACGCCTCCAGCCAGGCGGTCAAGCTCTCCATGGACATGATGGCGGACATCGCCTGGCGCATGCGCAATGAACGCCAGGAGATGCTCGGTTTCATCGCAGGCCAGCTTCACGACCGCATCCCCCAGCCCACTCGCTTCGAGGTGCGCACCATCTTCGAGCGGGCGAACCTGAAGGAATACATGGACCTGATGGACGGCCCCTCGGCCATCATCCCCCAATCTCCCGCCGACGACAAGCTCCTTGAGGTCCTAGGCGAGCTGGGTATGGCCGGCAAGCAGTCGGGTAAGGCCGACTGGCAAGGCCAGCGCCGCATCAATTCCAAGGGTTACACGCGGAAATAGGGAGATAGGCAGATGAATCGATCCATGAAGCTTTTCTCCCATAGCTTGAAGCTCATTGCGCTGTTGATGGTAGACCTGCTTTTCGCCACCTTGGCGGCAGCGGTCTTGGCTGCGGGCTTCCCCAGCACAGCTCTGGGATATGTTGACCCGTCGGTCATGACCTATACGATCCAGGCTCTGGCAGGCGCAGCTGTGGCTTTGAGTGCTGTGGTCGGTGTGTTCTGGCGCAGGGTGCGCCGCTACACGCTGCGCCTGCTCAACATCGATGAGAACCACGGCAAGGAGGTGGAAGGCGACGTCCATCGCCTCCGGGATGGCCAGGCCCTCTGCGAAAGCGAGGAGGCTACAGGCGCTTCGACCGCAGGCGTTTCGGGAACCGCTTCCGCCAAGGGCAAGCGCTCCCCTGGAAGCGCCTCCACCCCCTGGCCGAAACGCTTCGGCATGGCCCTCCTCGTAGCCGCTTTCGTCATGTACACCTACTTCATCGTGGCTCCCGTGGAGCTGGTTGATGGAAACGTTGCCAGCCTGAGCTTCAGCGTCAAGGACATATGGGTACCCATGACCATCTTCTCGGTGGTGGTGGGAACGGTCATCGCTTTGGGCATCTCCTGTTTGAAGGGACGCGCCTTCAGCATCGCCTTAGCCGTGTTCTTCGCCTTCGGCCTTTGCGGATTCCTCCAGGCCATAGCCTTCAACGGAGGGCTTCCCGGCGGGGATTCCCAAGATGTGAACTGGGCCTCCTTCAGCGTTACCATGATTTGGAACAGCCTTGTTTGGGTGGCTCTCTTCGCCGGTGCCGTGCTCTTGGCATTGAAGAAGTCAGCGTTTTCGCGGATGGTCTGCATGGTGTTGGCAGCCTTCCTCATCGTGGTGCAGTCGGTGGGCATCGCCGGGCCCATAAAGCACAACATCCTCATGCCCGATGCCGCCCAGGTCAATCTGACCAAAGAAGGGCTCTTCGATGTGGCGCCGGACAACAATGTGATCGTGTTCATCCTGGATACCATGGACAACGTGGAGGTTGAGCGCGTGCGTGAGACCAACCCCGCCGTGTTCGATCCCTTTACCGGCTTCACCTATTTCCGCAATTCCACAGGCGTGATGCAAGCCACGCGCTACGCCGTCCCGCACCTGTTCACCGGGGAGGCGCCTCGCGACGACGACACGCCGGAGACCTACCTGAAGGAGCGCTGGGATCGCTCCAACTTCCTGCAGGAGATCAAGGACCTGGACTACGATATGTATTTCTACAGCGACTCGTTCTATAAGAACAAGCCGCTTTTCCAGGATGTCTTCAGCAACGTGCATCTTCTGGACACGTTCCCGGTGGATTGGGCCGGCACCATCTCCGTGCTGGCTAAAACCTCCCTCTACCGCGATCTGCCCTGGGTGCTGAAGCCGCCTTTCCTGTATTCCACCCCTGAGGTGATAACGGGCGTGGTGGGCCAAGATGTAGGCGGCAGCCTGGCAACCCAGCCTTATTTCTTCGATGACGTGGCCTACTACAACCAGCTGCGCAACCTGGGCCTCTCAGTGGAGGAAGACGACGCCGCTGGCACCCTCAAGATCATCCATCTTGAGGGATCCCACACCCCCTATATCATGAACGAGAACGTCGAGCGCGTGGAATCCACCACGGCCGAAGCCCAGACCGAAGGCACGCTGAAGATCGTGGCCGAATACCTGGATCAGCTCAAGGAGCTGGGAGTCTATGACCAGGCCACGATAATCCTCACGGCCGACCATGGTCACTGGTATTGGCCCTGCCCCGATACGGTAACCGAGCCGGCAACGCCCTTCCTCATGGTGAAGCCCAGCGAGTCTGCCGAAGAGGCTGCCCAGCCTTGCAAGGTCTCCAACGCCCCGGTGAGCCAGGAGGACTTCCAGGCCACTTTGATGAAAGCCGTGGGCGGCGATTGGGAGAAATACGGACGCACCTATTTTGACATCCCCGAAGACGAGGATCGCGTGCGCTACTGGAATATGATGATCTGGATCGATGGGATAGACCTGGAGTGGCGCCAGCTGAAGATCGATGGCGACGCCTTGGATTTCGATAATTGGAGCGAATCGGGGAAGAGCTGGTATTTCGACGGCTTCTCCATCGACGATATAGATGAATCCTAACCCGAATGCGAAACGCCTCAGGGGAATACTGCTGGTATTCGCCGGTGCTGGCCTCTGGGGTTTCTCGGCCAATTGCGTCAGCTGGCTCACCACCTATGGCATCGATGTGCTGTGGTTGGGCAATATGCGCCTTCTCTGCGCGGGGTTGTGCTTCCTGGCTTTAGCGCTCATCTTCGAGCGCTCCACCTTGGGCGTGCTCTTCCGCAAACCGCGGCTCATGGGGCGCATGGTGGCCTACACCCTTTTCGGCGTGATCCTCATGCAGGTCAGCTACATGCTTGCCATCAAATACACCAATCCGGGAACGGCACTGCTCCTGCAGGAATGCGGCGTTCCCATGGTGATGCTCTATACCTGCCTGCGCAAGCGCACCCGTCCCACGGGACCTGAGACCATAGCCCTTATCCTGGCCGTCCTGGGAATCCTGCTCATCTCCACGCAAGGGGATATCCGCACCCTGGATATAAGCCCGCAGGGACTTTTCTGGGGTATCTGCGCTGGTGTGGCCTTAGCGGCCTACAACATCATTCCCCCTAAGCTCATAAGCGAATGCGGGCTTTTCTCCACCAACGCCATCTCCATGCTGCTCGGCGCGGTGATGCTCACCCCCTTCGTGCGTCCCTGGGAGAGCGCGGTAGCCATTACTAGCGAAGCCTTGCTCGTCTTAGCCGGCGTGATCGTCTTGGGCACCTTGCTTGCTTATATGCTCTACCTGAAAGGGCTCATGGATGCGGGGCCTGTGGATGCGAGCCTCATCGGGGTGTTCGAACCGGTTTCCGGCGCGGTCATCGCCGCCATATGGCTGGGAACGGTGTTCTCGGGCTGGGATATCCTGGGCGGCATCGCCATCATCGCCATGATGATCATCGTGGCGAAAAGCAGCCCCGCCTAGCCTTCCAGGGCCTGGGCTAGAAGCTTCGGGGTGGAAGCGGCATCGGGGGCATGGAAATCCGCGCCCAGGCTGCGGGCATATTCCGGCGTGAGCACCGCACCACCCACGAACACCTTCACCTGGGGCAGCTCCTGGCGCAGCAACGCGACGGTTCGCTCCATGGCCGGCAACGTGGTGGTCATGAGGGCCGAAAGCCCCACGGCCAGCGCCCCGTTTTCCCGCACAGCCTGAAGGATCGCCTCGGGTTCCACATCGCGCCCCAGATCGATGATGCGGTAACCGTAGTTCTCAAGCAGCATGGCCGCGATGTTCTTCCCTATGTCGTGGATGTCCCCTTTCACCGTGGCGAGCACGATGGGGCCATCTTCCCGCTTCTCCCGGGACGGCTCCGAGCCGCCCAAACGGCGAAGCTCATCGAAGGCCTCCTTGGCCGCTTCGGCCGAGGCCATGAGCTGCGGCAGGAAGTAGCTCCCCTCCTCGTAGCGACGACCCACCTCATCCAAGGCGGGGATGAGTGCCTCCTCGATCAAGGGAAGCGGTGCGTCCACTTGGCCCACGAGGGTCGAAGCCACGCCCCGCTTACCAGCCACCACCGCATCGAAGAGCGCAGCGGCCGGGCTCGCCTCCCCTTGCTGGCCGAGCGCCGAAGGCTCCAGGCTTGGAGGTCGCTTCTGAGAGCTGCTGATATAGGACTTCGCATCCTGGTCTTGGCCGGAGAGCACACGCCAGGCCCGCACGCTTGAGACCATGGTCTCATCCAGGGGGTCCATGATGGGCAGATTCAGCCCCGACGCCAAAGCAGCCGCCAGATAGGTCGCGTTGAAGCTGCGCCTTCCCGGCAGGCCGAAACTCACGTTGGAAACGCCGAGCACCGTGCGAAGCCCCAGCCGCTCGCCGATAAGCGCTGTGGCGCGCAGGGCCTCCCGGGCCTCAGCGGGGTTGGTGGCTGCAGCCATGACCAGGGAGTCTATCAGCACCTGGCAAGAAGGGATGCCATAACCTTGCGCTGTTCTAAGGATCCGCTGGGCCAGATCCAGGCGCTCCTCGGCGCGCGGCGGGATGCCGCCCTCATCCAGCGTGAGCCCCAGCACCGCACAACCATAGTGGGCAGCGATGGGTAGAACCGCAGCCAAGCTTTCCGCCGAAGCGTTGACGGAGTTGATGAGCGGAATGCCCGCATAGGGCCTCACGGCCGCTTCTATGGCCCGGGCATCAGAGGAATCGAACTGAAGCGGGCAGGTCGTGACCCCTGACAGGCGCTCTCCGAAGGAGGCGAGAAGCGCAGGTTCGTCTATCCCGGGAAGCCCCACATTCACATCCAGGATATCCGCCCCCGCCTTGTCTTGGTCGATGGCCTCTTGGGCGATGGCGTTGAAATCCCCGCAGCGGATGGCCTCTTGGATCCTCTTGCGCCCCGTAGGGTTCAGACGCTCCCCTATGACATAGACTTCCCCCTCCCCCAGTTCAAGGTAAACCTGGGCCGAGGTCACAGCCGGGAGCTGCACGCTTGTGCGCGGGCGGGGCACGCGCCCTTCCAGAAGCTTAGCAAGCGCCTCAATATAAGAGGGGTCGGTCCCGCAGCAGCCACCCACGATGCTCACGCCGGCCTCGATGAGCGGCAACACCCCTTCGCAAAAGGCCTCAGCATCAAGGCTGTAAGAAGCCGTCCCCGCAGCAGCCTGGGGAAGGCCGGCATTCGCCTGCACGATGAGGGGCCTTGAGGTCACAGCCAGCATGGAGTCCACCAGCGGTGCGATCTCCGCAGGGCCCAAAGAGCAGTTGATGCCCAAAGCGTCAGCGCCCCAGGCCTCCAGGCACCGAGCGGCGATGCAAGGGGAGGTGCCCAAGAACGTGCGACCATCCTCCCCAAAGGTCATGGTGGCGAAAACCGGGAGCCGCGTTTGCTCCTTTGCGGCGAAGAAAGCCGCCTTCATCTCGGCTAAGTCGGTCATGGTCTCAATGGCTATGAGGTCTGCCCCGGCCGCTTCAGCTGCGCGGACCTGTTCGGCGAAAAGCTCATAAGCCTCATCGAATGCCAGAGTGCCAAGCGGCTTCAACAATGCGCCGGTGGGACCTATATCCGCCGCCACATAGCGCGGACCGGCCGCCCGGGCGTTTTCCACGGCGGCGAAGAACACCTCTTGCACCGTGGCTTTCCCAGCCAGCTTGCGCCCATTGGCACCGAAGGTATTGGTGGTGACCACCTGAGCGCCCGCCTCCACATAAGCTCGATGGATGGCGGTGACCGCCGCCGGGTCGCTCAGGTTGAGCAGCTCCGAAAGCGCCCCTGCCGCAAGCCCCTGCCGCTGAAACATCGTGCCCAAGGCCCCATCGAAGAGCAAGAACTCCTCGCCCGCCAAGACGCGAGCCAGGTATTCGTCTTTCACCGCCAAGCCATGGCCCTTGCGGGGAAACACTTCTTTTTTGCAAATCGGAAGGAACATGATCCTGCTCTCGGCAGATACGGGGCCGCCGATCCTTTCTGGCTCCATTCTAATCCATCGGAGGCGCCGATGCCGCCTCCGGAAGAAGCGGGACGAGGGCTGTGACGCTCTTGGTGGGGATGAGCGCTCCCCCTTCTGTGACGTGAAGCCCCAGATGGCGCTGCCCATCAAGCACCTGCAGGATATCCTCAGAAAGGCTTGCGGGAATGGGTTTATACCCGGGGCTCACCCGGCGCCCGCAGCTCACAACACCCGGGAGGTCCGCAGCTGCCGCCTCCAGGGCGTCATTGCAAAGCCCAGCGCAACCCTCCGTCAAAGCCGATCCTGCGGCATCGAAGATGACAGCCTCGGTTGGCGAGGCGTATGCAAGCGCCTGAAGCCGCTGATCGAAGCGAGCCCCCAGAGTGCAGGCCATGAGCCCGCAGCCACAGGCCCTCTGCCAAATGCGCCCTAAATGGTCGAAGGGAAGATGAAGCGCAGCCCCCTGTAAATCGAGCCCCTGAGCGGTTCGGGTGGCGGTGAACAGAGCAAAACACCAACGGGGCTGGGCGATCCGTTGGGCTTCCTCCGTCACGGAATCCAAAAGGCGCTCGAGGGTCCCATCCATCTTCTGGCCACGGTGGCCCAGGTAGCGCAGCATCTCTGTGCGCGGTACGCTACAGGTCCCTGAACCGCAGATGACCGCAGGGGGAGCAGAGGCCGATGGCGCCATGGGCTACCTGTAGGAAGCCAAGGCCTGGGCTGCAGCCTGGGCGATATCCGGCTTGTTCATGGTATAGACGTGCAGGCCGTCAACCCCGTGGGCCGCCAGACCCTCAAGCTGACCGCAGGCGTACTGGATGCCTGCCTGGCGCAGGCTTTCCGGGTCGTGCTCCCAGCGAGCCAGAAGCTTCACCACCGGTGCCGGCAAGCTTGCTCCGCAGGTGAACACCATGCGGGTGATCTGCTCCTTGGAGAGAAACGGCATGATGCCGAAGGTGATGGGCACGGTGATTCCCGCTTTGCGCGCCGCATCGAGGAAACGCAGGCCCTGCTCGTTATCGAAGAAGAGCTGCGTCACGAAGAACCGAGCCCCGGCGTCTTGCTTCTCCTTCAAGTGCTCAAGGCTCGCTGAGAAATCGAGGCATTCCACATGGCCTTCGGGATAAGCTGCCGCCCCAACGCAAAGCCCGGCATCCGCCACTTGGCCGATGAGGTCCTTGGCGAAGCGGTAATCGCTCAACGTGCGCCCTTCCACCGGATCTCCCCGCAGAGCCAAGACGTTTTCCAGATCGTTTTCCCTCAGAGCCTGAAGCGTCGCATCCATGGCTGCGCGCGTAGCCCCCATGCAGGTGAGATGCACGAGCATGGTCTGGTCGAACTCCCGCTTTCCCAGGAGGGCCACATCCAGCGTATGGGAGGAGTTGCCCGAGCCTCCCGCCGAGCAGGTCACCGAGACGAAGGAGGGATGCAACTCGCTCAATGCCGCCAAAACGCCCTGGGCCTGGGACGCGGCCAGCTCCCCTTTAGGTGGGAAGACCTCGAAGGAAAGCGGCAAACCCGGCTGCTCGAATACCTCGGTGATGCGCATTCGCTTTGACTCCTATCCGAAAAAGGGGCATGCGCAGCGCATGCCCCCGGCAAGTCCCTTGATGCGAGGTGCCCTATTCCTCTTCCAGGGCTTCGGCCAACTCGTCGGTGATGTCCATCGTGTGATAGACGTTTTGGAGGTCTTCCAGCTCCTCCAAGCGATCGATGAGGCGCATGACCTTCTTCGCATCGGCCACGGAGACCTCGGTAGGGGTGGTGGGCACCATGATGAGCTCGGCGCCAGCGGTCTGAACCCCCTGCTCTTCCAGGGCCTTCTTCACGGCCATGAGGTCGGAGGGGCCGGTGTAGATGATCCACTCGTCCTCGGCGTCCTCGTAGTCATCGCCGCCAGCCTCCGCCACGGCCATCATGAATTCGTCTTCATCGGCAGCGGCGCCATTGGGGCCCGTAGGGTTCTTCTTGTCGCCGGTCTCCACCTCTTTGGGAACCATGATCTGGCCCTTGCGCTCGAACTGGAAGGCCACAGCACCGCTGGTGGCCAGGTTGCCGCCATGGTGATTGAAGGCGGCGCGCACGTCGGCGGCGGTGCGATTGCGGTTGTCGGTCAAAGCCTCGCAGAGGATGCCGATGCCGGCCGCACCGTAGCCCTCGTAGGTCACATTCTCGTAGTTCGCCGCATCCTTGCCGGTACCGAAGGCCTTGTCAATGGCGGTCTTGATCTTATCTTTGGGGAGGGAATAGCCTTTGGCCTTCTCGATGGCTGCCGCCAGCGAAGCATTGTTCTCGGGATTGGGGTCGCCGCCCTCTTTGGCGGCCACGGTGATGTTGCGTGCCAGCTTGCTGAAGAGCGCCGAGCGCTTCGCGTCCTGCGCGGCTTTGCGATGCTTCGTGGTAGCCCACTTTGAATGCCCTGACATAGAAATCCTTCCTTCTGCGGTTCTCAAGCCGCGAGCCTGGGGCATCGCGGTGGGGGATTGTGTTATTCCGACGGCATATTCTATCACAGAGGCGTCGGTCCCGGGCCCTGCTGGCCCGGGGATTCATAACCGGTGTTCGTGCTTCCGTAGCTGGAGTGGAAAGCGCTGGGCTATTCCTTCGCCGTTATGTAGACGTAGATCATGCGCACGGTGTCGGTGAGATTGCCCGTGACCACTTGGGTGGTGTAGTCGTAAGACAGGATGGAAGACCACTCGCAAGGTCTGCCGTTCACCGTGACCTCGCCGGAAAACGAGCAGCTCTCCCGCATCACCGTGGTGCCATCGGAGGCATAGGTGGTGTATTCCGCCTTGGTGGCCGGCAGCACCGCGCTGCCTTCGGGGATATCCACGCCGGTCTTGGCGAAGGTCTTCTCCACCACATGCTCGGCGGAGATGGCGTCAGCGAAGCTTAAGGACCCGAATCCCAAAGCGGCTGCCGAAGCTGAATAACCCGCCTGGATAACCCGGCCATCCTCGCCCAGATCGAGATAAACCGTGGGCGTGCCGGTCTTGGAATCGGCGATCTCCTCAGTCAGCGCCACATTGAGCGTGGCCTTTATGGGGTTGCCCTCTTCGTTCACCTCGCGGTTGGACGTGACGAGCGCGCCATGGCCGATCGCAGTCAGGGCCTCATCCTGGGTCATACCCAAAAGCTGGGCGATGTTGGGCACGTCGGTCAGATACGTGGAGGAATCGGCCGCGTCGTCGGCTTTCTCCACCGCCATGGAATCGGCTGAGGTGGCCGCGGCGTGCTCTTGGGTCTGCTGGGCTGCTTCCTGCTGGCTGTTGGAGAAGGTCTGATAGATGAAATAGCCCAAAGCGCCCACCACTAAGATGAGCAGGATCACCAGCACGATGAGCACCTTGCGGGTGCGCTTGGATTTCTTCATGCGCGGGGAGAGCTCCGGGGCGGCAGCGGCATGGCGTCCATGCTTGGAACCCCCTTTGGACTTCTTGGCGTTGGCTATCTCAGCCTGAAGGTCCACCCGGGCATCGGTCTCGGGCTCCTCATCTGCGGAAGGTGCGGGAGGCTCCTTGGGCGCCTCGTCATCCACGAGGTCGTCTTCGGCTTCCTCCTCCTCCCAATCGAATCCCTGCCATTTATGCTCTTCAGACCAGGGCCGCTCGTCCTCATGGATCACCACGGCGCCGAAAGCGCTCGTGAGACCCACCGGGTCGTCTTGGCTATCGTAATCTACGGATTGCTGGCCGCGAACCGGCTTGAACGCGCTGGTAAGGCCGATGGGATCGTCCTCGGCATCCAGGTTCCGCAGATCCGACTCGTTGTTCCTCCGTTTAGACATCGCTCGTCTCCCCTGCATCCCGTTTGCGCTGAAAGGTTCGAATCGCCTGCTATTCTAGCGCATGGCTATCCCATGGCCGCAAGGTAATAGACAATAGCCACAATAATCAGGATTATCGCTGCCACGATGACGACCTTCTGGGCCAGGGGCATGCGGGTGGATTCCAGATCCTCCAGGGTCGTCTCCTGAAAGCCGTCCGGTCTCCCCTTGGCCGCAGCGGCCACCTTACGGCGCGGGGCGGATGCGGCAGGCGCGGTGGCAGCTTCAGCTGCGGGTTCGGCAACTGGGGGCGCGGCGGGAGCCTGAGCGGAGGCTTCGGCGAGGGTTTCAGCGGGAACCTCAACGAGGGCATCATCGACCACCTCAGCTATCGCCTCTTCAGCCGCCTCCATAGCGGCGCCTTCCTTCAGCTCCGCCTGCTCCTCGACGATACCCGCATAGACCACCTCGTCGTCCTGAGGCGCCGCATTCACGGTGATGAACTGGAAGTCCTTCTTCTCGGCCATGGCATACCCTTCTCCTGGTTAACAAGTAGGTTATCATAATCGCTCAGAGACGAAGCCCCCTTAAGGGCTGTGTTAAGGTTTCCTATCAAATGGATCCTATCTGCGAAAGGGCCGCCATGGAACTCACACCTCATGCCCAAACCCACGGTTTCACCGTACTCACCGCTACCGACCTCCCCGAGATAGAAGGCGTTGCCTATACAGCCATCCACGAGACCTCCGGTGCGCGGCTGCTCTATCTGGAAAACGATGACAGCAACAAATCCTTCGCCATCGGCTTCCGCACGCCTCCCCAAGACGACACCGGCGTCTTCCACATCTTGGAGCACTCGGTGCTTTGCGGCTCGGAGCGCTTCCCGGTGAAGGAGCCTTTCGTGGACCTGCTGAAGAGCTCCATGCAAACGTTCCTTAACGCCATGACCTTCGCCGACAAAACCTTGTACCCGGTGGCCTCCACCAATGAGCAGGACCTCTTCAACCTCATGGATGTCTACATGGACGCCGTGTTCCACCCCCGGATCTACCAGAAGAAGGCGATCTTCGAGCAGGAAGGCTGGCACCTGGAGCTCAGCGCCACCGACCCGGCCATCACCGACATCGCCGCAGCTCCGCGCGAGGAGACGCTGCTCACCTACAACGGCGTGGTGTACAACGAGATGAAAGGCGCGCTTTCAGACGCCGGCTCCGTGCTTTACGACGCCGTTCAGGCCCGACTCTTCCCGGACACCTGCTATGCCTTCGAATCCGGCGGCACGCCCCAGGCCATCCCCACCTTGACTTACGAGGGCTTCTTGGATGAGCATCGCCGCCACTATCGCACGGACAACGCTTATATCATCTTGTACGGGGATCTGGATATAGACCGCACCCTGGCGTTTTTGGACGAGCGCTATCTCTCCCCCGTTGCCGCCGAGCAGGCCCAGCGCGACAAAGAACGCATCGCAAACGGCAAGGAGGCGCTCCTGCCACGAGAGGTGGGGCTGCAAGCGCCCCTGGTAGCCCCCTTTGAACGGATCACCATGGATACCGCGCCGGAGAACGCCTGCGCAGCCTGCGGGTTCGTCATTGGCAGAAGCGATGAGCGCAAGCGGGTCATGGCCTGCGATATCCTGTTGGATGCCCTGCTGGGAAGCAACGAATCACCGCTCAAGCGCGCGCTTTTGGACCGCGGCATCGCCCACGACATCACCGCAGCCGTATCCGATGCTTTGCGCCAGCCCTTCGTCTACGTGCAGGTGCAGATGCCCGCACCCCAAGCCGGGGCCTCCCTGGCAGCCGTTTTGGCCGAGGAGACTCAGAAGCTTCTGGACGGCGGCCTGGATAAGCAGGTCATCGACGCGGCGCTTTCCCATGCGGAGTTCCAGCTGCGCGAACACGAGCTGGGCATGGCCGATGGCGTGGTCTATGCCATCCAGTCCCTGAGCAGCTGGCTTTATGACGATGAGGCTCCCTTGGACTACATCCGCTACCGGGATATGTTCGCGGAGCTGCGCGAGGATCTGGAGGGCGGCTATTTCGAGGAGCTGCTTGCAGAGCTCTTCTGCAGAAGCGACCACAGCGCCTCAGTGGAGCTTCTGCCCACCCCAGGCGAATCCGATGATCGCACCGAAGAGCAGCTGTCCCAGATGAATGCCGCGATGAGCGCAGAGGAGCGGCAAGCCATCGTGGAAGAGGAGGCGCTCCTGCGAAAGCTGCAAGAGGCACCGGATTCCCCTGAGGCCCTGGCAACGCTGCCCCGGCTCTCCTTGACCGACATCCAGCAGGCCCCGGCCGAACCCCCCTACGAGCTCATCCAGGACGCCCCGCTTCCCTGCCTTCGCCACACCATGGCCACCCATGGGATAGCCTATGCCACGCGCTATTTCGATGCGGCGCCCTTCACCTTCGAAGAGCTGCCTTATCTGGCGCTTTTGGCCTTGGTGCTGGGCAAGCTTGACACCTCCCGCCATAGCGCCTCCCAGCTGGATACGCTTGTCCAGGCCAAGCTGGGGAACCTGAGCTTCTATCTGAACGTCTTCGAGGTGCGCGACGACCCCCACGCCTTCAAGGCGCGCTTCGTCGTGAGCGCCTCTGCCCTCTCCATCCACAGCCGCGAACTCAACGCGCTGCCTCTAGAGGTGATGACCGAGACCCTTTTCACGGATAAGGCGAAGGTGCTCGATATCCTGAAGCAGCGGAAGATCGGGCTGGAGCAGGGCTTCATCAACAGCGGCCACCTGAGCGCCCTAGCGCGGCTGAAGTCCTATTACAGCCCCGCCGGTGAGGTGTCCGAGCAGGTGTCGAATGTGGGCTTCTACCGGTTCATCTGCGAACTCATAGAGAACTTCGATGCGCGAGCCGACGAGCTCCTGACCACGCTGCGCGATCTGTGCCCACGGGTCTTCTGCGATGACACCTGCCTGGTGAGCTTCGCAGGAAGCGATGCCGACCTGGATGCATTCTGGGATAGCGGGGCTGCCACTGGACTTACGAGCTCGGGAAGGACCTTGCTTTCGGCCCCGAAGCCCACGGTGCGCAACGAGGCCTTTATCCTGCCAAGCGATGTCTGCTTCGCGGCGGCAGGTTGGGACCGCCGGGCATTGCAGCTCAAACCCACAGGCCACTGGCTCGTCGCGGCTCGGGCGCTCACTTACGGATACCTTTGGAACGAGGTGCGCGTCAAAGGCGGAGCCTACGGTGTGGGCTTCCAAGCCCTGCGCCAAGGCGACACCCGCTACTACTCCTTCCGCGACCCCCATTTGGATCAGACCCTGCGCCGGTTCAGCGAATCCACCGAATGGCTCCACAGCCTGAAGCTGAGCCAAGAGGAGCTTGACGGGTTCGTAGTGGCAACGGTGGCCACGCTGGATGCGCCTCTGAAAGCCCGGGCGCTCATGTTGCGCCAAGATGGCGATTACTTCTTCGGCGCCACGCCCATCGACCGCCTGGCGCTGCGCGAAGAGGCCATTCAGACCACAACCGAGGAGATCCACAAGCTCGCTCCGGCCATCGCAGAGATGCTCGCCCAAGACAACCGCTGCGTGTTCGGCAACCGCGACATCCTTGAGAGCTCGAAGCTTTCCTGGCAGATAGTGGAGCTCATGGGCTAGGCGCTGAATCGCTGAGGGCACTCGAAAAAACGGCTCCCGCCTTTCGGACGGGAGCCGTTCTTCATTGCGGGGATGTGCGCTGGTTACGCAGCGTTGGCGGTTGCGTCGGCGTCGGCATCGGCCTGGCCTTCAGCGGCCTCGCCTTCAGCTGGGGCCTCCTCGCCTTCAGCGCCCTCTTCTGTGGGCGCAGCGGCATCTGAGGACTTGGCGCTATTGGCGGCCTGCTTGATTACCGGCACATCGGCGAGGTCTAAGGCCGAACCGAGCCACTTCTTCTCGATGATATCCATCATGCCACCATTCACCAGGGAATCCATGGCCACAGAGATGGCGCTTTGGAGCTCGGTGTTGGACTTGTTCACCGCCGCGCAATAGCCGCTGGGGCTTTGGAGCAGGGCGATGATCTTATCAGAATAGCCATTGGAGTAAGACACATAGGTGCCGATGACCGCATCGGCAGCCACGTATTTCACGGTACCCTTGGCCAAAGCCTCGAAGGCAGACTTCAAATCGCTTTGGACCACCAGCGACTCATCGCCGAACAGGTTGGTCACACGCCAGGAGCTGCGCGAAGAAGCCTGGGCTGCTATCTGGGGCTTGGAATCCACAGCAGGCACCGCGGTCTCGTTCGGCGCACCGAAGAGCGCCACGCCGGTGGCCAGGTAAGGATCGGAGCGCCAGTAATCGGCTTCGGTATCCGAGGAATCCACACCCAAAACCACATCCACATTGCCTTCGGAGAGGGCCGAGACCGGGTCGTTGCCCACGTCGACGATCTCCACCTTGGTACCCAGCTGGTCGGCGAGATAGGCGGCCACATCCACGTCTATGCCCACGATGCGCGACGACGAGGAGGTCTGGCCGGCCAAAGGCGCCGAAGACGCATTCACGCCCACCCGAAGGGTGCCGCTTTTACCTAATGCCGAAGAAGAGATGGTCTGCTCTTTGGCCGTAGGGGTGTAGTTCTCCTGCTGGCATCCCGTGAGGGCCAATCCCGCGCAAAGCGCCAATACGCAAGCGAGCGCGCCAATCTTCCAACGTTTCATCGGTCATTGCCTCCGTTTCGCTATGACCGCCCACAAGCGGCCTAGCCATCCGTTCTCAAGCGCTTCTCCCGGCTGACCTAGCTTTCGACCCCACACCCGCGCATTGGGGCTGAGCTTCTCACCTTCACCCTCTCGCCCGCCGCAGCATTTGCCGCGTATCAACGGGCGATGCGACTTACCTCTAGAATGCGCCGTGCTCGCCGCTTGCACGCAAGCGGTTTACGTGGATCCTTTCGACCGCATCTGCCATGGACTAGGGACGTACATCCCGCAGCTACAGACCCGGAAGAAGCATACCAAGTGTAGCAGATTTGGGACTGCCCGAAGACCCAGGGGGCATTCCCCAGAAGGCTATCATATGAGGAATCCCTCCCGGCGGCACCGATGATGCGAGCCGTGCCATTCCCTTGCCTCTCAAAATAGGCCGCTGTCAGACGCGGGCCAAGGTGGCGCCATAGACCTCGCGCACGCCGGCGGCCAGAAGGGCGTCGGCTCCGGCGCAAAGGGTGGCTCCGGTGGTGAAGACGTCATCCACCAGAAGCACGGCGCGGGGAAGCGCGGCATGAGGTTTGGCCACGAACTTCCCTTGGAGGTTGGAGAAGCGGCCGCGAGCCGAAAGGTTGCGCTGATCGGCCGTTCGAGGGCGAAGGAACGCCTCTACCAAGGGGACCTGCAAGGCGCGGCTCAGCGCCTGGGCAAGCAGCCGCCCGTGGTCGAACCCTCTGCGGGCCAGGGCCGCCTTGGTCGCCGGGATGAACGTGATGGCACCTACATCCCAGCGCTGCGGGAGCATGGGCGCGATGAGGCCTGCGAACACCTCGCAGAGGCGCTGTTCCCCCTGGTCTTTGTAGATGCGCACCAGCTCGCCGGTAGCTGCCGTGAAATGCAGGGCGCTGCGGCAATCGGCAAAGGGCAGCTCATCACGGCCCAAACGCCCCAAACCGGTTGGATTGCACAGGTCGCACTGCCTGAGCCCGAAGGGCGCACCGCAGCGCGGGCAGGCACGCCATTGGTCCAGGATGGGCAAGTTGGAGGCGCACTGGGCGCACAGGACATCCCCCGGCCGGTCGCAAAGGGCGCAGCGGGTAGGCCAAAGGGTTTCCAAGGCTGCATCGCGTGCAAGCAGGGCGGCTGCTTTCAGGGGGATATTGCGTGTTTGCGTGAGAGACATGGGGCCATGGTAGCGCGCAGAGCCTACAGATCAGACCCACGCTCGCCCTCAGTGATTCCACCATTCCTAACGGAAAGCCACAGAAATCCAACGGAAGCATCACCTTCGGACCCTTCAGGTCCTTGGGCCCACCCCTTCGGGCATCCACATCCCAAAAGCCGCCTGGCTCTATACCTGCGCGGCCCGGAATGCCCTTGGCATTAGCCTTAGGCCAGCGGAGCTTCCACTTCCTCGAAGTCCTCCACAGACTTGGCGATGGTGTGCTGGATGGGCTTCCACTCGGCCTTCTTCACCAAAGCCACCAGAGCGATGGGGATATAGGTGAGCATGAACAGCGGGAAGGTGAACATGTAGCGGATCTTCTTCGCCGGTGCCGCATGGATGGAGTCCCACTCCACGAAGGTGGTGATCACGCCCAGCACGAACATGAACATGATGTAGCTCAAGAGGCAGAAGGCCATGGAAGAAAGCGAGGAGGCAACCGCCACGCCCGTGGACATGAAGCCGGTCATGGCCAGCACCACGATGGTGGCGTTGAAAAGCACCGAGATGATGGTGAGCAGCATGGCCGGGGAGATCGTCATGAGCATGTCGTAGCAAGCGAACTTATGGCCGGGCTTTTGGGTGAAGATGCCCTTGACCAGCTTGCCGGCATAGCGGCCGAACACCTGATAGAAGCCCTTGGCCCAGCGGAAGCGCTGGTTCCAGGAGTCCTTGAAGGTGATGGGCTGCTCGTCATAGAGCACCGCCGTGGGGCAATAGGCGATGCGCACGCCGTCGATGATGGAGCTGGTGGAGAACTCGATGTCCTCGGTGAGCAGATGCCATTTCCAGCCTCCCACGGCATCGATGATCTTGGCGGAGATGAAAAAGCCCGTACCCGAGATAGCGCAGCTGGTGTTCAGCTCCAAGCGGGCCTGGGAGAGGAACTTCGCCTCACGCAAGAACCAGGTGGCATAACCGGCGGAGATCCAATTGGAATCGTAATTCTTGGAGTTGCGATAGCTCGTGGAGGCCAAAGCGCCGTTGTCGAAGGTCTTGTTCATCTCGCGGAAGTAATTCACATCCAGCACGTTGTCGGCATCGAAGACGAAATAGGCCTCGTAGCCGCGGTCGGCGTACTGGGCGCGGATGGCCTTGATGCAGAAGTCCAAAGCGTAGCCCTTGCCGATGAGCTCGGTGTTGTAGCGGCGGAACACCGTGGCGCCGTATTCCTCGGCGATCTTCGCGGTATCGTCGGTGCAGTTGTCGGCCACTACGAACACGTCGATGAGCTCGGCCGGGTAGTTCTGCACGTTGATGGAATGGATCAGGTTGCCGATGACCTTCTCCTCATTGCGGGCGCTGATGAGCACCGCATAGCGATGGTTCTTCTTGGCCGTGAGCGTCTTCGGCTTGGTGACCAGCACCTTCAAGATGTAGAAGAGCTGGTAAGCGTAACAGATGGTGAATGCGAGGAAAACACTGAAGTTGAAGATATCCACGAACGATATCTGCGAGAAGAACTGATCTAGCACAGCTTCCTTCTTCTTATGCGCCGCTTGCACGGCTGCCAGCGTTCCAATAGGGTGCCGGCCCTTCCCTTGGAGCAGGGGCGCAATGCTTGCGCCCTTTTGCACTGCTCGCCATTATAGCCACTGGAAGGCGTGCTTAGAGCCTCAATTACCTTAATGTTTCCTTACAATGCTGTAAGGTGCAGAAATGCTAGGCAAACGGTCAGTTTTACGCACTCTCTCCACGGTCTGCCCATATTCGCGGGCTTCGCGAACCCTTCCTCTAACCTTGAGGGTTATGAACGGGGTCGGCCTCTTTATCCCACTCTTCCAAGATCACAGAGCCCCGATACTTGTAAAGACCGTAGACCCCGAAGAAATCGTAGTCGCACAGGGTGAACCTCCCTGCCAGGGAGGTGACGAAGTCTGCGGCTTTGCGATTGAATGCCCCATTCTGGAAAACATAGAGGCTGGCGATGTTATCGCGGCTGCCGGTGGGTGCGAGCACCACGCCGGATCCCATCTGGATGGGCAGGCCGTCGGTCTTCATGCGCAGATTGTCGATCCGAAGCAGCGGCTGGAAAAAGTCCAGCCAATTGCGCCGGCTGAAACGGGCCCAATCGGCCCATACCAACGTGTTCTTCTGCGCAGGGTCATCGAAGAGGTTATTGAAATAATCCTGATAACCCTTGGCTCCCTGGCCGTAGACCTCGAAGCCCGGCAAGAAGTTCGAACCGGCTGTGACATAGAGCAGCATGCGCTCCAAGTCGGCTTGGGACGAAACGGGGGCGCGGAGCACTGACTCCCTCAGCTCTTCAACTTCCATGGCAACTCCTCAAAAGCCAAGGGCGGCGCTAGGGGTCTGATCGGAACGCCGCCCTTGTGTGACGGGAAAGGGGAAAGCTCCACCCTCACCTTCCCGGAAAGCATCTGATGCGGGTCCGTCTGCGGGAGGGGGTTGGATGGGCAGACGGACCCTTCATCTCCTCCGTAAGCCTTAGGGATGGCGAGGAGGACGCGAGTAAGCGTTTAAGCGCACGGCGGGACCCAGAGGTATTGCTCGGATTTCCCGTCCAGCTTCTTCGCCAGCTCCTCCACCGTGCCGAACTCGAGGCATTTCGCCTGGCAGTGGAAGACGCAGCTGGGAAGCTTGCCGTGGGCGCGGCGATCGGCGCACAGGTCGCAGATCTTCGTGAACGCCGGGATGTTATCGTACACGTAGGTGTCGGTGGGGGTGCCATCGGCTTCGCGCACGGGCCAAGGACCGTTGGTCATCACCTTCACGCCCCACTGTTCCAAGGGGAGCTCATGTTCTGCCTGGCATGCCACCTCGCAGGAGTAGCAGCCGGTGCAGTATTGATAATCGACTAAGATCGCATTGTGGGACATTACAGATCCTCCTCACTGCAACGGTAGATCTTGCACAGGGTGCACTTGAGGTCGGCACCGAAGCCGGTACGACCGGGCTTGTTGGCAAGAAGCTGGTTGATGTTTGACTGGCGGAAGCCGTACAGGTTGGGCTCGGCGCCGTCCTGCTCCGGGAACCACCAGCCATGCTGGGCCGCAATCTCCTTCTCGGATACCTCATAGGTGATGCGAGCCCGCTGACGGCAGCGTCCGCGATGGTTCTCGATCCACACCCAGTCGCCCTCGGAGATGTTGTGCTCCGCAGCCGTCTTGGGATTGATCTGAACCCAGGGATCGGGCGTGAGCTGGCGCAGGTAAGGAATCTGCCTGTGCTCGGAGTGGAAGAACGAGGTGGTGCGGGCGCCGGTGATCATGATGAGCGGATACTCCTCGTAGAGGTCCGGCGTGGATACGGGGCCGATGCCCGGCTCTTCGATATAGGGCAGCGGGTCATAGCCATATGATTGGAACAGCGTGGAATAGAACTCCACACGGCCGGTGGGGGTGTTGAAGCCCGGCTGGCCATCGGGGCGCATGAGGCCCTTCTCGTACTTCTTGTAGATGTATTTCTGATACACCGGTCCCTGCTCCATGAGCTCATGGAAGGTGAAGCCGGAGGGTTTGACTATCTCGTCATAGACCTCATCCTCGGTCTTCCACGGCCAGGTGTGCTGCTTGCCCTCCGGGCGGTTGATGGCCTTGTTGAACTCGTCATCGTTGTCGAAGTACTGGGCCAGGCGACGATTGATCTCGCAGTCGGAGAGCGCCTCGCCCTCGGCGGCGCAGCCACCGGTAATGGCGGACAGGAAGTAGTAGTGCGCGCGGACGGAGTGCTTTTCGGCCCAGGTCTGGACCGGCAAGACGATATCGGCGCAAGATTGGATCATCGGTGTCATGAACACGTCGCATGCGGCGATGAACTCGGGCTTCTTCATGGCCTTGTACCAGCGCTCGGTCTCGCAGCTCATGCAGGCGATGCCGTTGGAGGTTTGGATCCAAACGCCCTTCACGCCGCCTTCTTCGCAGACCTCAAGGCACATGTCCGGC
Organism: uncultured Eggerthellaceae bacterium; assembly: GCA_964553375.1. Classification (GTDB taxonomy): domain Bacteria; phylum Actinomycetota; class Coriobacteriia; order Coriobacteriales; family Eggerthellaceae; genus UBA9715. Next base: position 25,492 of record CAZKKN010000007.1, read on the forward strand.
ATGGCCTGGGTGAGGCCATAGCGATACATCGGGTATTCCTTCCAGCCCACGCGCTTCTTCTGGGTCTCCTCATCTATGAGGTCATAGATGCCCCAAGCGCCGGCCGAAGGCTGGTCCACGCCCATGGGGGCTGCGGTATAGCACATGCCGCCGGGCACATCCAAGTTGCCCGTGATGGTCCAAAGCGCGGCGATGGCCTGAGCGCACGGGGTGCCCTGGGACTGCATGTCCACAGCCAGGCCCCACACCACATTGGCCGGATGGGAGTTGGCGAACAGGCGGGCAGCCTCGATGATCTTCTCCTTGGGTACCCACGTCATCTCCTCGACCTTCTCCAGGGAGGTCTCTTGGGCACGGGCAGCCAGCTCCTCGAAACCATAGGTCCATTTCTCGACGAAGTCATGGTCGTAGAGGTCCTCATCAATGATCACCTTGATCATAGCCAGGGCCAAAGCGGTGTCGGTGCCCGGACGCAGCTGCAGATGGATGTCCGCATGGGCGGCCAGCCAGGTCACGCGAGGCTCAACGGAGATCAATTTGCAACCCAGCTTCATGGCGTCGGTCACCCAGTGGCCCATGAAGAAGTCGGGGTTGGATATGGTGGGGTTGCAGCCCCATACGATGGTGCACTGGGGGCACACCCACTCCGGGTCGTCATAGCGCAAGGCGCTGAACTGGCTGAAGTCTGCGATCAGCATGCCGCCATAGGTCATGATCATAAGCGACAGGCGCGGCAGGTAGCAGGCGGTGCCGGACAGGAAGCCGTACTCGTTGGGGGAGCCCATGGTGTTGGCGATACGACCCACCTGCCACTGATTGTCGCGGGCGGTGCCGCGCAGGCAGTGGATGGAATCGCCGCCATAGGTCATGGAGATGCGGCGAAACTCCTTATAGCAGGTCTCCAACGCCTCATCCCAGCTGATGCGCTCCCATTTGTTCTCACCGCGCTCGCCGATGCGCTTCATGGGATACAGGATGCGGTCGGGATGGAACTCCACCTGCTTGAATGCCAGGCAGCGCGGGCACAGGGCGCCGCGGTTGTAAGGATCGTCCGGGTCGCCTTCGCACTTGATGAAGCGACCGGTATCCGGGTCGGAATACACCAGCACGCCACAGCCCTCATGGCAGCCAGGGGCAGACCAAACGCTGGTACGGGTGACCAGCATGCCATCCTCCATGTATTGCCACTCACCGGGATGCTTCCAGTCCTGCATCTCCGGGCGCTCGCCAGCACCGAAATTGAACTGGTTCTCCTCCTTGGTGGTGCCGATCTCGTCACGCTCTTTTTCGATGATCACTTCCTCTTTGCGGTCGTGGGCATCGGGACCGGCAGCCTTGCTGTAGTCCCATTCGGAATCTTCTCGCTGGGCAGCCTTAGCGCTGTCCATCTTGAATTCCTCCATCGCAACTCCTCTCTCCATGACGTCAGCCGAACAAGCATGAAGCCTGAACGATGATTCTCCGCGGAAGGCGAGGGATGCGCCTTTCTTCGGATCGGCATCCTGATCTCTGCCGCACGGGTGTCGGCCCCGCGCATTCCTTCCTTGGATGGATGAGGCGATTTAATCAGACCCGAAAGGATGACCCCTAGCCTGATAGGTATGCTTAAAGGGTTTTCAGTACGTTAGTATGAGGCCCTGAGCTGGGAATCTAATCTATGGGGAATTCCTCAACGAAAGACATCAGCTTCTGCTGGGAATGGATGTCCAGCTTCCGATAGATATTGTAGATGTGGCTCTTCGCGGTATGCGGGGATATGACGAGCTCCTCTTGGATCCACGAGGCGTTGCGGCCGCGGGCAAGATAGATGAGGACATCCGATTCACGTGGAGAGAGCTGATAGAGCTTGGCTATGGCCTGGCACCGACGCTCCAGAAGCTCGCTTTCGTTCATGGATACGGCGATGCGATCATCGTCGTGCGCTATCCCCTCCTCGGCGCTGCCATCCACCGGATGATGCTTACCCACCGGATAGAAGGCCATGACCACAACGACCAGCACCACAGCCATAACGAGCCTGACTGCCACGAAGGGCTCGGAGTGAGGCCCGGCCACAGCGGTCACGATGACGGCAATCATCCACCCTACAGCGAATCCCGAGGCGGAAACCACGAGCCTCAAAGGGGCCTGGCGGAAAAGCGGGGATGAACGGTAAAGCACGCTCTTGCGAACCACGAAACCGTAGTTCACCGCCCGGAATGCCGCCCAAGCCGCCACCACCAGGCAGGCGCAGGCGATTTGGACCCAACCGTCAGTGAAGGGCATCATCACACAGGCAAGCACCGTAACCACCAGAAGGACCCGTTGCACCACGGTGATATCCACCATGCGCTGCTTGATACTCAGAAGCGCGATGAGCAAACCTCCCGGCAGGGCGCACAGAAGCCCAGGGAGAAGCGCCTCGGATCCGGAGTTGAAGAGGAATACGAAGTTCAGTGCGAACACGATGTTGAACACGAAAAACGACGGCTCTATCTCCTTGGTGAACTTCCAGGCGCTCTCTGTGGATTCCAGAGGTGCACGCTCATCGTTTCCGTCGGCGTTCTGCGTGCAGAACACTAGCAGGCATACGCTGAAAAGCAGATAGGCGAAGCTGAAGATGGACTGCATGTTATCAGGCATAACGGCAGCGAAAGCGAAAAGCAGGGAGCCGCCCACGAAACCGATGCCGGTGAAACGACCGTACTGCTTGGTCTTCAGGCGGCTGAGCACATCCAGCCAGGAAGTGATGAGGAATGCGGAAGCGATGCCGGCCATGAGATTGGCGGTGCATACGACCCATAACGGCACGTAGAGTCCGCCGTACATGGAGAAGGCCACGAAGGGGAGGCCCAAAGCGAATAGGATCTCCGCACCCACAACCACCATGGAGAACAGGTTGAAGCGGCTGGAGCGGCCAAGGAAGTGAAGGATGACATAGCCCACAGCAACGCCAAGGAAGATGAACAGCTGGCTGAAATCCTGAACCTGGATGGGCGCCCCAACGGGGTAATCGCAAAACACCCAGAAGAAGGACACGAAGGTCCAAGCAATAAGGAAAGAGAAGCCGACAAGGCTCAGCAGTTCGACAGCGGAGAAGCCATTCGTAGTCTTCGTCGTGCCCATATTCGATTCATCTCGCTCTAGTATTACCGTCCAAGAGTCCAATGCTTCGATCCAGAATGGAAGGCCCCCGGCGCATCCGATGGACTTCAAGCGTAACCCCCTCTTCCAGGATTATAACCCCTCACGGCTGCGTATGCAGCGAAAAACGCCTGAAGAGGCCAAGACGCAAGAAGACCCCGGCGGACAGGGTACGAATCCGCCGGGGCCCGATGGGACTAATACGATGAAACTCGATTAACGCAAGAAGATGATCTTCTTCACGTCGGACTGGCTACCGTCGAAGATCAGCTTGGCGCCGCCAGCGATCTCCAGGCGCACGTCCTTGCCATCGGAGGTCTTAGCCGTGCCAGCGGTGGGACTTTCGGCCTCCCAAGTGCCGGTGAGGATGGACTCGCCGTTATCTTGCAGATCGAAGGTACCGTCATTGTTCATGATGATCTTGTATTGCTCTGTGGCGACCTCACCCTGGCCGGGGACGATCTCTGACTTGGAGACCCATTCGCCGGCGTAGTAGCGGGCGTCGCCCTCTGCCTGGCGCGGATCGTTGGAGGAAGCGGAAGCGCTTGCAGACGCATCGCCAGACGAGCTGGATGCCGCCGTGGAACCGCCGGAAGAGCAGCCTACCAGGGCGAAGCACAGAGCTGCAACGCAAGCGACCAAGGCAATGAACCCGAACTTTCTCGTAGATGCTTTCATGATATGCAGTCCTTTCATAGTCATCGGTTGTACCCTCCTATAAAGAGCGCCGTCTCCTCTCGGCGCACCTTCCCTACTGCTGGCCGCCTTCGCCCTTCTGGGCAGCAGGCGCGCCGTCGCCGGAAGCGGCATCCTTCTTCTTGGAGGGCTTCATGCCCAAGCTGAACAGGATGCCCACCACGCCCACGGGGACCAAAGCCCAGAACGAGAGCATGGGGTCGGTCAGGCCGAAGGACATGGAATCTACGAAATCATGCATGACATAGCTGGTGGGGATCTGGCCGATGTACTGGCCGATGGTCAAGAACGAAAGTCCCAGGCCCACGGCGGTTGCGCCGCCCTTGAACACATAGGTGGGCACCATGGGACGGCAGCAGCCGTTGAGGAACATGTTGCCGATGCAGAAGAAGATCACGTACGCCGCGAACATGGGCACGCTGTTATGGAATGCCAACGCGCAGCAGATGGTCAGCGACGTGATGCCTGCGATGACGCAGACGTACTTCAGGTTCTTCGGCGTCTTGTCCAGGATGTAGCCGCCGATGGGGGCCAGAGCGCCACAGGCGCAGATGAGGCCACCCAAGATGCCGGCCATGCCCACATCCCAGCCCATGCCGCCGGCGTTGGGCGACAGCTGCAGCCACGTCTTCAGGTACTGGCTGAAGGCGTAGTTCATGTAGTTGAAGATGGCGAACATCACGATAAGGCACCACAGCTGGCGGCTCTTGAACAGCGGCAGCACTTCCTTGAAGCTCTTGCGCTCCGGGCTGACCTCGGAGACCTCGTCGCCGCGCGGCTCACGGAACACGAAGAAGAACACCGCCAGGATCACAACCAGCACCACAGCCCAGATCCACAGGAACGCCGTCATGTCGTTTCCCACAGCGCCCAAGACGCTGGAGGAGATGGCGTTGATGGTGAAGATGCCGATGGGTGCCCAGCAGGACCAGATAGCCATGGCGCGGCCGCGGGTGCCATGGGGGAACCACACGGACACGCAGGTGGGGCCGGCAACAACGGTGGTGGAAAGGCCCAGGCCCAGGATGAAGCGACCGACCAGGAAGATGGTGAAGTCGGTTGCGGCGAAGGCCGAGCAGATGACCTGGCCGATGATGGCCAGGATCATGCCGGTGCAGGTAGCCATCTTCGGCCCCCATTTACGCACCAGGATGGACGTGGGGAACGCCATGATGAGGGCGCCGATGGGCACCAGGCCCATGACGTTGGACATCATAGCCGGCTGGAACGTGGGATTCACGCCGGCCTCCCAGCCCGAGAACACCGGGAAGGTGACACCCGGCAACCATTGCCACGCGAATACGATGGCAACGGCGCAGAGCAGAGAGACGATAAGGCACGGCCATGCGTAGCCCGGCGTCTTCATAGGCGCCTGAGCTGCTGCGGCATTAGGGTTAGTCATTGCATTCCCTCCTTAATGGAATCGCTCTTACAGGCCGAAGATGCGGGCCGCATTGCCGCCCAAGATGAGCTTGCGGTCCTCTTCGGTGATATCCAGCTCGTTGATGGCTCCCACGGAACGGGCCATCCACTCATAGAACACCGGGAACGAGGAGCCCAGCAGCAGATGGTCGGCGCCGCACACCTTCACGGCGCACTCAAGCTGCTCTTTGGACCAGCTCATGGGATGGGTGGTGTCGAAGAAGATGTTGTTCTGCAGATAGCGGAAGTAATCCTCGCGGCTCACGTTCGTGGCCAGGCGATTCATGGCCTCCTTCTTCTTCACCGACACGTGGGGTGCCAGGATGGACTGCAGGCCGAACCAGTTGCCGCCCAGCATGGTGTGGACGAACTTCAGATTCGGGAATTCGTCGAACATGCCCGAATAGACCTCGCGACCCACAGCGGCAGCCTGCACGGAGATGCGGCCGAGCTCACGGCGCAACGGCGTGTACTCCTGGAAGGGGGCGAACGTGTTCTGACCCGGGGTGTGGTGGATGACGGCCGGGATCTTGCGCTCGTTCAGCCACGTCAAGAACGGCTTGAACAGGTCGTCGTCCAGGAACTTATCACCGTAGCAGCAGGCGAACTGCACGCCCACCATGCCCAGCTCATCGATGCAGCGCTTGGCCTCATCGATGTCCTCCGGGCGGCCCCAAGGCGGCACCACCGCGTTGGCCACCAGGCGGCCTTCGGACTTCTTGCACATGTCGGCGGCCTGATCGTTCACGATCTTGCACGTGTCCAAGTGCAGCCATTCCTGCCACACGGGCATGCGCAACATCGCGATGTCCACGCCCACCTCATCCATGGCGTTGATCTTCGCTTCCAGCGTGTAGTCGCCGTCCACGTAGTTCAGGATCTGGTCGCCTTCCTTGGTGGCAAGGACCAACTGGTCTTTGGTGCCATCGGGGGTCTTATCTAGATACGCTTTGATGCCGAAGGTGATGGGGGCCGAGTACAAGAACCCGTTGAGCACCTTCTTATTGGTGAAAAGGTCGGTGGGAAGGAAATGGACGTTATCATCGATGACCTTGAACTCTTCTGCCATAGCACTCCTCCTTTGATAGTCTTCTCAACGCTTGGGTAGCTGCTTTGCCTGATGGCGGCTACTTCTGATAGATGTCGTTGATGGTGTGAGTCTTCATCTTCTTCATGTTCTCGGAGCAGCGGACGCGCCAATCGATACGGCCCTGCTCCCGCTGCTCGGGCGTAACCGTGTGGCTGAACTCGCGCGGCGCGCGCACATCCACATGATCCAAACGCTCCACGATGTCTTCCATGCTCATATGATTTCCTTTCTTCTCAGGTTTCGCCGTCTTTCCCGCCCGGCAGGTACGGCGGCCTTATGCGGAAAGCCGGAGCAGCCCTTGTCCGGATCTGCTCCGGCGGATTCCCTGTGGATCAGGCGATGGCCACGATCATCTGCTTCGTGGAGTCGATCTGCGTTGCAAGATCCTCCACCGCGCCCCATTTCAGGCACTGGGCTTGGCAGTGCTGCACGCAGCTGGGCGCTTTGCCCTTGGCCGTGCGGTCAGCGCAGAGGTCGCACCACTCGGTGAACTGGGGGATGAAGTCGTATTCATAATGCTTCTTATCGGGCTCGATATGGAGGGGTCCCAGCTGGGTGATGGTCACGCCGAACTCGTTTTCGGTGTAGCCGTGCTCCTGCTGGCAGGCCAGCACGCAGCTCTCGCAGCCGGTGCAATAGTTCACATCTACCAGGATTCCTTGATACGTCATTGCTGCTCCTCCCTTACGCCTGGGGTCGATCGTTCGTGTCGATGACCACGGAATCGGCCGTGGCATCATCTGCACCACCGGGCGCGGGGATGCCCACCGTAAGGGGTGCGGGAGTGTCGCCATCCTTGTAGATGCGGCACATCATGGTCTTGTAGTTGGAACCGAAGCCCGACACGCCGGCATCGAAGGGCACCAGGTTGTTGATCTGGGACTCGAACACGCCGAACAGACCGGCCTTCTCGTCCGCGACGTTCTCCTCAGCGGCATCCTTGCGCTCCGGGAACCACCAGCCGTGGTCGCACTGCATGACGCGGGGGTCGTAGTTCTCATCGAACTTCGCCTTGTACTTGCATTTGCCGTGCTGGTTCTCCAGCCACATCCAGTCGCCTTCCTCTATACCGTGCTTGGCGGCGGTTTCGGGATGGATGTAGCACAGGGGGTCCGGATGCAGGCGGCGCAGCTTCTTGATCTGACGCTGCTCGCTGTGGAAGAAATGCGGCACACGGGCACCGGAGGTCACCACATAGGGCAGCTCGCTCACGGCAGCGGGGTTGGAATAGGGGCTCTCCACCGGCTCCACGTAGCTGGGCAGCGGATCGAGACCGCTCCAGGAAGTGTGATGGAAGACCATGGAGTATATCTCCGCGCGGCCCGTCTCGGTGGAGAATCCCACCTGGCCATCGGGACGCAGAAGGCCCTTCTCGTACTTGCGGTATTCGAACTCCGGGTACTTCCACGTGGCGTCACGCAGCTCTTCCCAGGTGAAGCCGCCGTCTTCCAAGGCGTAGTCCCACATCTCCTCCACGGTATCCCAAGGCCAGGCGATGTCCTGGTTCTGAGGGCGCAGGGCCTCGGCCAAGCGCTTGCCCAGCTCTAGGAAGATGGTGTTGTCGGCCTTGGTCTCGCCCACCGGCTCGATGGCCTTGTTGATGCAGCTGATGCGATAGGGATTCAGGCCGCCGAATCCGTTGCGTTCCTCATAGGTCGCAGCAGGCAGCACCACGTCGGCCAGGGCCATCATAGAGGGGGTCATGAACAGATCCTGGAACACGATGAAGTCGATCTGCTTATACCATTCCAGCTGCTGTTCGGCCTGAGCACCCATGGTGGCCAGGAAGTTATTGGTGACGAAGTAAGCTGCGCGGATGGGCACCTCGCCGCGCTGCCAAGCCTCTATCGTGGCGTTGGAGGAGAGGTTCTTGAAGCCCACAGCGAACATGGGATAGCGCTCGATGCCGATGCGCTTAGCGGATTCCTCCTCGGTCAGCAGCTCGTCATAGCCCCAGCAGCCCGTCCAGTTGGGCTGCTCGATGCCCCAGCATGCCTGACCGATCACATTTCCGCCGGGAATATCCAGGTTGCCGGTGATGCACCACAGGGCCGTCACCGCATGGGCGGCCTGCTGACCGCCGGTCTGCTGGTCCAAGGCCACGCCCCACTGGATGGCGGCGGGCTTTGCGGCGGCATAGGTGCGGGCGACGCGCAGGACGTCTTCCTTGGCAACCCAAGCCTTCTCGCAGAGCTCATCGAGGTCCATCTCGGCCACACGCTCGCAGACGGCTTCCAGGCCGTAGACCCACTTATCGCAGAAGTCCTCGTCGTAGAGCTTCTCGTCGCAGACCACTTTCAGCATGGCCATGGCCAGAGCGCCATCGCCGCCAGGACGCACACGCAGCCAGTCCTCTCCGGCCTTGGCGGCGATCCAGGTGAGCTTCGGGTCCACCACGGCCACCTTCATGCCGCGCTTCATGAGGTCGGTGATCCAGTGGCCGTAGAAGCCATCGGCATTGGCGTAGAAGGGCTGATGACCCCAGATGATGCAGTACTTCGGCACCTCGTAGCGCGGGTCGTCGTAGCGCTCGGGCAAGAATTGCGAGCAGTCCATGACGCACGGGTCGCCCAGCATGCAAGCCATGGTGTCTATGCGGGGCAGGTAGCAGGAGTTGCCGGCGAAATTCGGGGCTCCCTCGTTGGGGCTGCCGCAGGTGGCGTTGATGCGCGTGACCTGATGGATGTCACGGCCCGTGCCCTGGCAGCAGGCGATCTTATCGGCACCGTAGGTATCGGCCACCTTCTTGAAGTTCTCCACGATGATGTCGTAGGCCTCATCCCAGGTGATGCGCTCGAACTTGTCCTTGCCGCGGTCCTCCTTGGCGCGCTTCATGGGATACTGGAGCCGGTCCTCGTGATAGACGTAGTCGGGGATGCACAGGCACCGGCTGCAAAGACGTCCCTGATTGTAAGGGTCTTCGGGGTCACCCTCCACCTTCACCAGCTTGCCGTCCTTCACATAGCTCAGGATGCCGCACACGTTGTGACAGCCAGGAGCACTGCGCGCTGTGCCGCGGATGACGGTCATGCCGTCCTCTTCCCACGTCCACGGGACGTCAGGCGTCTTCGCCGCAGGGGCGGCAGGGCCCGGCTTCTTGGGAAGGCGCGTGCCGCGACGGTACTTCTTGCCGTCGGTCTCGCCCCAGTGGTATTCCACCGTTTCTGCTTGGGACATGTTTCCTCCTTCTTCCTCTCTGGAATCTCCTCGCAGCTTCAACGCTCAGCCCTCTCCCGTCCGGTCGAACCGGCCTGGCAGTGATTGCGCATCGATGAGGCGGCTTCGGGTGGTGCCAGATTAAGGGCCATGGGCGAAGCGCCGCCCCCCACATGTAATGTGCCGAGGATATTCAGCCCATATTGATGAGCCAACCGGGGTAATCAGTACGCTGGTATGAGGAGCTGACCGGGGTGGAGCCTACACTTTTCCTGGATACTGACGGATCACGGTAAGGGACAGGATGACTACCCGCGCTTTTCTCGCATTCAATACCTGCGTGCGGCTCACGGCCTACGAGGCCGCAGGTGCAACTGATCGCTTCCTCGATGAAGCTGAAGCAGCATGCGCGGCCTTTGAGCGGCTCTTCTCGCGCACACTGCCCGGAAGCGACATCTGGAGGCTCAACCATAGCGGTGGCGAGGCTACGGCCATCGACTCCCGCACCTTCGAATTGCTCCGTGCGGCCCTCCATTACTGCGAGGCCAGTGAGGGGACGTTCGATATCACCGTGGGTGCGATGGTTGACCTCTGGGATTTTCGCCAAGGCATCATCCCCGATCCGGATGCGCTGAAAAAGGCCGCCGAAACGGTGGATTGGAGGGGTTTGCACCTTTGGAAGCGCAACGGCCAGTGCTTCGCCCAGCTTGCCAACGAAGATGCCCGGGTGGATGCGGGCGGCATAGCCAAAGGCTGGATCGCGGACCGCTTGACGGCCCTTGCTGCGGCTGCGGGGTGCTGCGGTGCGCTTGTGGATCTGGGCGGGAATATCTCGCTGAGCGGCAGCAAGCCTAACGGTGAGCCCTGGCGCATCGCCATCCGCGACCCGCGTCCCACCTGCCCCGCCGGCACCTTGAGCACCTTGGAAATGGAAACGGGCAGCGTTGTGACCAGCGGCACCTACGAGCGCGCCTTCCTCAAAGATGGGGTGCGCTTCCACCATATACTGGACCCGCATACCGGCTACCCCGCTTCTTGCGAAGCCCTATCGGTCACGGTGGTGGCAAAGCGCTCCCTCGATGCCGAAGGGTTCTCCACCGCGCTTCTGGCCTTGGGCCCCAAACGCAGCCGCGCCTTAGCGGCGAGGCACCCTGAACTGCTTCAAGCCTATTTCATCTTCGAGGACGGCCGAAGCGAGGCGATCCGCTAGGGATACAGAAAGGGCCCGCGGGAAGGCGGGCCCTTCGTCAGAAAGCCGGCATTGGGCTATTTGCCGCTAGCTGCCTCGGCTGCCGCAGCCTCACGTTCGGCCTTGGAAGGACGCGTGAGGAATGCGAAGAGGGTGCCGATGATGATTATGGGCAGCATGACCGTCCAAGTGGTCATCTGGAATGCCTCGGGAGGCACAGCCGCATGGCCGATCGCCGCGGCATCCATGGAGGCGAAGGCGCCTATGGCATAGGACACGAAGGTCTCCAGGCATTCGCCGCCGAACTGGAAGACGGTGAGGATGGACAGCCCCACGGCCACTGCCGTCGCGCCGCCACGGCCGACGAGGAACGGCACCATGGGACGGACCGAGCCCACCAGCAGCACATTGCCTACGATATGGAATAGCAGGTAGAAGCTGAAGAAGTAGAATGCTCCCACCTTCCAACCGAAGACCACGGCCATCATGAGGCAAGCACACCCTGCCACGATGATGATCCACTTCTTGGTCCAGGGAAGCTTATCCGAGATATAGCCGCCGATAGGCGCCAAGATGCCGCAAGCGTTACCGCAGGTCATGAGGAACGCCGGCATCCATTCCATACCCACCCACATCTCGGGGAACTGGGCGGTCAGGAAGGCCTCATCGTAGGTGGTGAAGGCGAAATTCACGAACTCGAAGAGCATCCAGGCGATGAGCAGGCCCACGAACTGGCGGTTCTTCAGGAATGGGAATGCGCTCTTGTAGTCCAAGCGCTCGATGGAGATCTCCGACACCTCGCCCTTCTCTATGGAAGGCAGGCGGTACAGGATGATGAACAGGATGAGCGCCACAACGATGATAGCGGTGATGAGCCACCACACCGACTGGAATTGGCCCGTTGCCACGGCCATATTCGCGGGATCCATCAAGAATCCTGCGATGTCGTCCACACCTGCCATAGATGTAGTCATAGCCGGCGACACGTTGTTGATGAAGAGCATCCCCACCGGGACCCAAGTTGACCAGATGGCAATGGCCATGAAGCGGTGCTTATTGGAGAACCACAAAGCCACCGCCGTGGGGCCTGTGACCGAGCACATCCCCACGCCTATGCCGGTGATGATCCGGAAGGCCAAGAACGCCTCGTAGCTGGTATTGAAGAACAACGCGACGCCGGCCATGCCGATCGCCGTAATGATGCCCGCGATGATCAACGTGGGCTTGGGGCCGATCCGTCGGATGATCCAACCCGTGGGGATGGCCACGATGATGGCGGTCCAAGCGATGGCGTTCATGAGGAACCCGAACGCAGCGCCTGGATCAAGCGTCATCTGCCCGGGTATCACCCAACTGGCCACCATCCAAGGGATCAGTCGGCTGGCCACACCGGGTAGGGCGAACCAAGCCATAGGGATTGCGATAGAGATGAGCCAGGTAGCGAACAGAGCCACCCACGCATAGCGGGGGGTGGGAAGTTCTGAGGACATGAATTCGGTCTGGTCCTTCACGACCTCGTTCACATCGATGGTTGCAGTAGTATCTGCCATGATTGTCTCCTCAAGGATAGAGCTGCGATCCATCGGCGCAAGATATGCGCGCACCCCCCTCCTTTCTGTACCGGGCACCAACAGCGTGGACCGCGTTACATTGACGCGTCTTCCGCACGCGTTGGGGACAGGTTAGGTCAAGCCAGGGACATGCCTTGGGATCATGAGGCTTAAAGACCGCACATCAGCCCCAAAGTATGAGGTGCTGAACTGGGGATTCGAGAAGCAGGAAGCGAAGTGGGCAGAACACGCTCAAAGAGGGACGACCCGCCCTAGATGCTCTTTTAAGAAACGCGCTTCCTCCACTGCCTGCCGATAGGCGAAGCCCTTGCGGTTCTGCGGAGAGCGCAGGAAGAAGACTTGCTGCGAAGAGCCCGAACGGAGCTTCAGCTGCACAGCGATGCTCTGGGCCATCCCCGTGCGCGGCGCCTTCTCCAAAGGCTGGCCGCTATCGAAGATGGAGACGCCGCGGATATCATCATAGGCGACGACCTTGCCGCTGCGTCGCACCTCCATGCCGGTGACGTCCCGTTTCGGGCGCACCAGCAGCTCGCGGGACACATCGTTATAACAGACCGCGGTTCCCACGGCACCCGTCGCCTTGAAGCCTTCTTCGACCGCATCGTCGCCCGGAAGGGTGAGCGGCGGTTCCTCGCCTGCCACGATTGCGCGGAGCGCATCCAGGGGAAACGCACGGGCAGATGGGGCGAACAGGCGCCCGGTGGCCTCCTTGGCGTATTTGCGCACCGTCCGATCGCAGGAGGCGCAAAGGAATCGGCCCCCATCCAAAGGAGCGCAGTTGATCTTCGGGCTGCGCCTACCGCAAACGGCACAGGTCTCAATCAGCAAACCCATGATGGATCACTCCTGTTCACTTGAACGCCAGCTGCTTGTCACCAGGCAGATGGGGATTGACCACGGCGATAGGTCAGGCAACGCCGGGAGGCTTGATCCCCAGGCTCTCCTGGAGCGCCCCCATATCGTCAAGGCCCAGCTCCTTGCAAGCCGTGGCCACACCCGGGGTAGCACCGGTAACGGCATCCACCTCATCATGCGCAGCCTCACCGGGAGGTGCACTCACAGCTGGCGGCGTGCCAGCTGTGCCATCATCCAAGGACTTGAAAGCCTCGCCCCAGCAGGTGGCCCCGCTCACAGCGTCCACCTTCTCGTCGGCAAAGCAAGCGCCGCAAAACACGCAGACCTCGCATCTATGACCCTTACGGGGTTCACTTACGGCCATCGGCCTCCCCTTTCCCAGCTGCATTGCGCACGAAGGCCACAACCCCTGCCAAGGTGAGCAAACCCAACGCCCCCGAGAAGCCCAGGGCGCCGTGGAACCCTATCGCCGGATCGCCAACGGCTTCAGCCGCCTTCACGATGAATACCATGACCGCCGTGGCCAGCGAGGCGAAGATCTGACGGGACATGATCAGCGCCGCCGAGCCGTCAGGCGTCATGCCATGGGCCCCCAAAGGCCCCAAACCCCAAGCTGTGGTGGAGGGGATCAAGGTGGTAAGCCCCACGCAGCGGATGGTCTGCCACAGGGCGAAAGCCCAAAGCGGGGCGGAAAGCGGCACGAAAGCGATGGCGATGGCGCCTATAGCCAGCATGAGACCGCCGAAGATGGCGACGCGGCGCACCCCGAAGCGATCCGATGCCGCGCCAGCACCCGGCTCGAAGACGAGGGCCGCTAAGGCGCCAGGGAACAGCACCGCGCCTGCCTCCAAGGCGCTATGGCCCGCCCCATCGATCACCGTGAGGGGGATGATCAGCGTCATGCCCACGAAGCAGCCATAGAGCAGGCACAGGACCGCCATAGCGCGCCGATAGGGCTTGAACGAGAAAATGCACAGATCGATCAAGGGATTCTCCAGCTTCTTCTGACGGCGGAGGAAGGCTGCCACCGAAACCATCCCCAGAAGAGGAGGCGCCCACACCAACGGGTGTGCGAGCTCCATGTTCGCCGCTGCGGTGAAACCCAAGAGGATCGCGCCGAAGCCCAAGGCGGAAAGGGCGAAGGAGGGCCAGTCCAAGAGACTCGCCGGGTCCTTCGCATCGCGCTCATCCACGATTCTCAGCGTGAACAGGAGCAATACCACCGATGCCGCAGACAGGATGAGGAACATGAAGCGCCATCCGGCGAAGTCGCATAGGGCACCGCCCACCACGGGTCCTATATTGGGCGCGAATCCCAGGGCTATACCGGCGAATCCCATGGCGGTGCCGTGGCGGTCCGGAGGGAAGCGCGTCATGGCTATCGTCTGCAAAAGGGGCATGAGCACGCCGGTTGCGAGCGCCTCGGCCACGCGGCCCACCAAAAGCATGGCAAGATCCACAGCCAAGAAGTCGCACAGGGAGCCGGCTAGGTAGAGGCCGAAAGCCATCAGCATGAGGGTGCGAATGGAGAAGCGCTTCTGCAGGAAGGAAGCCAAAGGCACAGCGGCCCCCATGGCGAAGATATAGAGCGTGGTGAGCCACTGCCCCCATCCGATGTCCGAACCCAGGTCGGCCAATACCACAGCCGCCATGGTATTCAGAGCCGTCTGGGTCATGCCTCCCAAACCGGTGCCCACCACCACGATGGCGAACAACGCGCACGTATAGGAGAAAGGATGGGGGCTTTCGCCCTCACCCTCTCCGATTCCAGCTTTCAGTCGCTCTTCTCTTCCCATGCAACATCAGGTCGCTTCCTGCCTTATTATGTCGGCCTCGGGCGCCTTCTCGCCCTAGCCGAATGCCGCTCAGCGCCCCCGGCCTTCCTCAGATGCGCCCTTGGAGCCCTTACTACCCGGTTTGATGAAGAACGAGATGATCAGCGCCACCACCGAGAGCGGTATGGCCGTGGCGAACGACGCGCCGACCCACCCCAGGCCCGCATCCAAGCAGGCGCCGAACAGCGGGGCCATCATCTGGCCGAAGCACTGGGTGAACTGCATCACGGCCATGCCGAGCGTGGCCGCCATGGCAGAGCTGGAGAGGATCACCGGAGCCAAAGGACGGCTGCCGCCGCCACCGAAAGCCGCAGCGAAGCCCATAAGGATGATGAACGTCCAGATCCCAGCCAGACCGATGCCGTCGGTTTGGGCGGGGAAGCCCACCAAGAAGCAGATGATGTAGAGGACCGCGAACAGCGTGATCAGGATGTATTTACGATTGAGCGGCAAGCGGTCGGACCAAGCACCGGCCACCGGGTTCATGATGAAGCCGATAAGGGTGATGATGGAGGTCATGAAGCCGGCTTGCGCCATATCGAAGCCCATCTGACCCAGATACGTAGGGTAATAGGTATTCACCACGCCGCCCTGGATGAAGTTGTAGACCAGGAATGTGAGGCCCAGAAGCCAGATATATTTGTTCTTCAGGTACTTGAAGCAATCCTTGAACGAACCTTCCACATTGTAGTTGGGTATGGAGCTCTGCTCGTAGGGCTGCTTATAGAAGATGAGGAAAAGCACCAAAGCGACAGCCGTGAACCCGGCAACGGCGTAGAAGATCGATTGCCAGCCGAAGTTCGCCGCCATCATGGGCGCCACGTTGAAATCGATCGTGATGGCCATGGGCACCCACGTGCACCATACGCCCAAAGCGAGCCCGCGGGTCTTGCTGGGGAACCAAAGCGATATCACCGTGGGCGATGCCACGCCGATGAGGCCAAGCCCCACGCCTTCGAAGAAGCGGCCTATGTAGAGCAGCTCGATACTGGGAGTCGCCACTTCCACCAGGCCGCCTAAGATGATGCAGCCCATAGCGATGGAACAGGTGGCTTTCAGTCCCACCTTGCGGCAGATGAACGCACCCGGGAAGGCGAGAATGGCACCGATGATCGCCAGGCAGGTCATCAGCATGCCGAATTCCGCATAGTTCAGCCCGTAGGCTCCTATGATGCTGTCGGCGATGGCGGTGATCTTGAATTGCCCCAAGGGTGCGGTGATGCTGGCTAGGTAAGTGACCACCAAGATCACCCAGGCATAGCGCGGGGTCTTCTCGATGGCTTTAGGTGCGGTGCCAAAATCCGAAGCGGAATCTTTCGCGGTCGTCGGCGTAGCCATAGGATCCTCCTTTTCCTTTGCCGTGCGCCTCCTTGCTATCGCACAGCTACGGCTGAAGATGCTCTTAAAGTAGAAGACCGGGCTTAAGCCCACTCATTCCATTGTGCCCAAATTGGCCCCATTACCCTTTCCCGCGCATCAGTACAGGAGTATGAAACCGGAGAGTTTTCCCTGTTCAGATCCTAGAGAGTCCAATGATCGACATACAGCGGGCAACCATCCCCCACCGCACCTAGGGAGTGCCGGGCTATTGTGCTAACCTTTCTGAGGTAAACCAAGCGAATCGCCAATCGAATCAGGAGGACTCCATGGCATCCGACATCAAAGACATCTCGCTGGCCGACGAGGGGCTCGCCCGCATAGAATGGGCCGCCCGGGACATGCCGGTGCTTGAGCGCATCCGCCAGCGTTTCCAGGAAGAGCGCCCCTTGGAGGGCGTGCGCATCGGCGCCTGCATGCACGTGACCACCGAGACCGCCAATCTCATGCGCGCCCTGAAGGCGGCCGGCGCAAGCGTTGCCCTTTGCGCCTCCAACCCGCTTTCCACCCAAGACGACACCGCCGCCTCCCTGGTGCGCGACTTCGGCATAGACGTCTTCGCCATCGCCGGTGAGGACACCACCACCTACACCGCGCATATCGACACCGTAGTGGCCACCGACCCCCAGATCATCATGGATGACGGCGCCGATCTGGATACCGCCCTGCACACCCGCCATACCTCCAAGCTCGCCGGCGTGATCGGCGGCACCGAGGAGACCACCACCGGCGTGGTGCGCCTGGCGGCCATGGCGGCCGACGGCACCTTAGGGTATCCGGTATTCAACATCAACGACGCCAATACCAAGCACTGCTTCGACAACCACTATGGCACCGGTCAATCCACCCTGGACGGCGTGGTGCGCGCCACCAACCGTCTGCTTTGCGGACGCACCCTGGTGGTCTCGGGCTATGGCTATTGCGGCAGCGGCCTGGCTCTGCGCGCCAAGGGCATGGGCATGGATGTGATCGTGTGCGAAGTGGACCCATTGAAGGCCCTGGAGGCGTACATGGAGGGCTACCGCGTGATGAAGGCCGAAGACGCCGCGCGCTTCGCAGATGTATGGATCACCGTGACCGGCGACTGCAACGTGGTGGACGCTCCGGCCTTCCAGAATATGAAAGACGGGGCCATCCTTGCCAACTCGGGGCATTTCGATTCGGAGATCAACATAGATTGGCTGGAAACCCACTCTGTGAGCAAGGTGGAGCTCAAGCCGCTCGTGGAGGAATACACCTTGGAGGACGGCCGTAAGATCGTGCTTCTGGCCCAGGGGCGCCTGGTGAATCTCGCCTGCGCTGAGGGCCACCCGGCCAGCGTGATGGACATGAGCTTCGCCAACCAGGCGCTCGCCGCCGAGTACCTCTATCAGCACGCTAGCGAGCTGGAGAACAAGGTCTACGATGTGCCAGCCGCCATCGATGACGATGTGGCCCGCGTGAAACTTGAGACCCTGGGCGTGGAGATAGACGAGTTGACCGAGGAGCAGAAACGCTACATGGCCTCGTGGGACTTTTAAGGTCCCGCGCGGGCAGCCTGGTCACAAAACGCGTTAACTCGTCCTTTGCTCGGGCTACTTGACGAACAAGGAGCGACATCGCTTTTCACGACCTGGGGTTTTGTGACAAAGACCAAGGGAAGGCCGCCGAAAACGCTTTCAAAAAGACGAGTTAACGCGTTTTGTGACCAGGCTGCACCGGCACTCGGGTGAACCTTGGCACTTCGACCGCATCTGTCCCCGACGTTGCGCGCTTCGTGGTCAAAAATTCCAGTTATTCGCGATTTTCGGATGCCATTCTGCGTGTTTTTTCTGAGTTGCAACCGCAAAACCCCAGGTCGCGGTTTTTGACACCGAGTCAAATGGCCTAAAACGCGATGGAAAATCGCGAATAACTGGAATTTTTGACCATAGGGCATAACCTCGAACTACACGCCCAATGCACTGTTCCTGCTGGGGAAGCCCTTCCTCATAATAAGAAAAACGTTTCCATTAAGCTGACCGGCAGGGAGAAGAGCGGAAGGAACGACTGAACACCGCATTAAAAGGACACCCGGATGGGTGCCCTTTTAATGCATGAAGTTGCGCAGCGCATGGACCGAAGGCGAACAGCGCAGCGGCGCGTCCTGCCGCCCTTCTCGCTGCCGTTAGTCCACCATCTTAATGGAGACGATCTTCGCCTGATCAGCCACGTTGTCGATGGAGCCCATCTGTTTATCGGTGACCTTGGGCAGGTAGTCGGCTACCACTTTATTAATGGTCTCCATGCCCTGGGCGCTGATAGTCCCGAAAGCACCATACTGATTGTCCAAAGAGGCGCCTACATTGGCGTTGGAGCCCAAAGTGACGAAGAACGTAGAGGTGGCGCTGTTGGGATTCTGACCGTTGCGAGCCATAGCCACCGTACCCTCCTTGAAGTCCTCGGCCAGCGGGTTGCTCACCCCATTGCCAGCGAACTCGCCGATGATGGGCTCAAGGCCATCATTGGCCGCGACCGCGGAATTGTTCGAAGAGCCGCCCTGCATGCAGAAGCCCTCCACGAAGCGATAGAACGTGAGCCCGTCATAGAAGCCCTCGTTAGCCAGCTTGGCGAAATTGGCAACGGTGACCGGTGCATAATCGGCGTTGAGCTCTATGGTGACCGGGTCGTAGCCCTCGATGGTCATCACCGCATGATGGATGCCCTTGCCATAGGGGTCATCGGGGGAGACCTCGGATACGTAATTGGTCGCCTGACTCGACTGTGCAGAGCCCGATTTCTGCGACGTGGCGCTGGAGCTGGCAGAGCCCTTCGAGGCGCTTCCGGAATTCGAGGAGCCGGCGCACCCTACCAGAAGAAGAGCGCAAGCCATAATGGCAGCCAGGGCGATGCCTAAAACCGCCTTCGTCTTAGAGATGGTCATGGAAGGATCCTTTCGCTTGGTACAACCTTGGTATAACGTCTGTGCCTATGATAGCCAAAATGCCTGACCCTGTGCGGAGGCGCCATCCGTTTGACAGAAGGGACACCAAACGGATTGCAACCCGACAACTGGCGTGACCGCTGACGGATCGTCGGCAGATCAAAGGCAAATCAAAGATCGCCTCCGGTCTGGGCGGCTGCGGCTTGGACCACATGGGAAGCGAGCACCGCCGTGGTCACCGCACCCACGCCCCCAGGCACGGGGGTGATGGCGGAAACGATGGGCTCCACTGCGGCGAAATCCACATCTCCCACGAAGCGGCCCGAGGCCTCGTCCCAGTTCATACCCACATCAACCACCACCTGGCCTGCGTGAACACCAGAAGCACCCAAGGTGTTCGGATGCCCCGAAGCCACCACCACGATGTCGCTGGCAGCGCATTCGCGGGCAACATCGGCTGTGCGGCTATGGCAGAGGGTCACCGTGGCATGAGCAGCCGTGAGCAGGCTCGCCACCGGACGCCCGATAACCAGCGAGCGGCCCACCACCGCGGCCTTAGCGCCAGAAAGCGGGATCTCGTAGTGCTCGAGCAACCTCAGGCAGGCCTCGGCGGTACACGGGGCGAAACCACAGGGCTCACCGGCGAACACGCCGAAAAGCGAGCGAGCCGTTATACCATCGACATCCTTGGCGGGGTCGAGGGCATCGCAAGCCGCCTGCTCCGAGAAAGCTAAAGGCAGCGGGCGCAGCAGAAGGCACCCGTGGATGTTCGGGTCGCCATTCACCTCTGCGATAGCCGCCATGAGATCCTCTTGGCGGCCATCGGCGGGAATGAGGAATTTACGCAGGTCGATTCCAAGTTTTCGGCAGCGCTTCTCGGCCGCCCGCTCATAGGAGAGGTCGTCTTCCCGAGCCCCAACGCGCACGATGGCAAGCACCGGCACCACGCCCCGGGACCTCAAAGCCTCCACCTGAGAGGCCGTGGCCGCGTCTAAAGCGTCGGCCACGGGTTTGCCTTTCATCAAAAGCGCCATCTACTCCCCCTCCTCCTGGCGAAACGCCGCATACACGCTTTCCACAAGAGCCTGGGCGCGCGGGCTGTACGCGGCCAAAAGCTCATCGCAATCGTCGTTGTAGCCCTGGGCCACCGTGCGATCTTGAAGTGTAGCCGTGTTCACCGCCACATTGAGGGCCGCCGCCTCCAAACAGGCCCGGGCCAAAGCCGCAGCACAGCCTACATCGGAAAGCAGAAGCCGCGAACCTTGCTCCCGCAGCTCCTCAAGTATCTCTATCAAACGGCAGGCCGCAGCCATCATCTGGCGCGGAGCCTGGCAAGCCCCCCACGCCGCCTCTTCCAAACGGCGGGGACGCTCGGGGTCGTCGCGTGCCAAAGCGTAAGCATCGGTGAGCGGCTCCAAGGCTGCCGCATCCTCCAAGGCAAGCTCCAAGAGCCTCTCCCGGATCAGGTCCGTCTGCCCCAGGAGCCGCTCCAGGTTCTCCTCATAGGCCGCATACTTGGGCTTTCCCAAGGTGAAACGCACCACCATGGAACCCAGGGCAGATGCCAAGGCACCCACATAGGCCGTGGCGCTGCCTCCGGCCGGGACGCTCTGCTTGGCCCCCAAGGCGCTGGCGAAATCGCGGCAACTCATTTCCAACATGGGACTTCTCCTTGTGCGAGGTTTAGTCCCAGCATACCATTGCCCCAGGCGACCGCAGCGCGCGCAACCACTGCGCGGACTCAGATTCCCCCACACCGGAGCCGCGCCCGTTCCCTCTCCCTTTTAGGCTATAATCCCTTTCGGACCACACGATTTAACCGCAGTATTCCAACCTTTGCATATCCTGCTGAGGGCCGCCAGGCCCCATGGCTGTTTGAGGAGTTCTATGACCGGGCGACATATCGGATTCACTGAGACAGTGCTGCGCGATGCCAGCCAAAGCCTCATCGCCACCAGGCTTTCCTTCGACAAGATGGAGCCCATCCTGGGGGTTTTGGATCGCATCGGCTACGAGTCCATCGAATGCTGGGGCGGTGCCACCTTCGACGTCTGTCTGCGCTTCTTGGACGAAGATCCCTGGGAGCGCCTGCGCCGCTTCAAGGAGGCAATGCCCCATACCAAGCTGCAGATGCTCTTCCGCGGCCAGAACATCCTGGGCTACAAGCACTACCCCGACGACATCGTGCGCCGCTTCGTGCGAGCCTCCGTGCGCAACGGCATTGACGTGATCCGCCTTTTCGACGCATTGAACGACGTGGACAATCTGCGGGTTGCCACTTTGGCCGCCGTAGAAGAGGGCGCCGAGGTGCAAGGTGCGCTTTCCTACACCACAAGCCCCGTGCATACGCTGGAATCTTACGTCTCCCTGGTGCGGGAGATGGAGGCGATGGGCGTAAGCTCCATCTGCATCAAGGACATGGCGGGCATCTTGACCCCTCAGGCATCCTATGACCTGGTGAGCGCTATAAAAGACGCAGTTGACCTGCCGGTGGTGCTCCATACGCACTGCACCACGGGCATGGCCTATCTGACCTATCTGAAAGGCATCGAAGCCGGGGCCGATGTGATTGACACGGCCCTCTCACCTTTGGCCGGCGGCACTTCCCAGCCCGCCACGGAGACCATGGCCGTAGCGCTGCGGGAAATGGGCTATGAGGTCAGCTTGGACGAATCCCTTCTATATGAAGCCGCCGCCTATTTCAAGGATGCTCGCAGCGAGTATCTGGAGGACGGCACACTGAATCCCATCTCGCTTATGACCGATGCATCGTGCTTGGAGCATCAGATCCCCGGCGGCATGCTCTCCAACCTGCTCTCCCAGCTGGAGACGCTCGGGGCCATCGACCGCTATCAGGAGGCCTTGGAGGAAACACCGCGGGTGCGCGCCGACCTGGGCTATCCGCCGCTTGTCACCCCCACTTCCCAGCTCGTGGGCACCCAGGCGGTGCAAAACGTGCTCGCCGGCGAGCGCTACAAGAATGTTGGCTCCGAGGTGCGCGCCTACTGCCGCGGCGAGTACGGCCGCACGCCGGCCCCCATCGACCCAGCGGTGCTGGAAGTCATTTTGAAGGGGGAGGCGCCCATAGAGGGCCGCTTCGCCGACACCCTGCCAACCGATGCCTTCGAGCAGGCCGAACGCGAGCTGGGCGAGAAGGCCCGAAGCGAGGAAGACGTGCTTTCCTACATCGCGTTTCCGCCGGTGGCTCTTGCGTTCTTCGAGAAGCGCGATGCCCGGGAACAGCAGCGGGCGGCCTATAGCATCAAGAGGGTTGACTGATGACCATAGGCGACTACATCTTCTATTCGGTGGTGGGCCTTTGCGTCGTCTTCTGCGTGCTCATCCTGCTCATGTTCGTGATCAAGCTGCTCATGGCGGTCTCTACCGCCAAAGCGGCTGCTCCGGCTGCAGCGACGGCTGAGTCAGGCACCGGGAGCGCCCAAAGCGCCCAGGCGGCTTTAGCCCCGGGCAGCGCCGGCGAGGTCATGCTGTTCGACACCGACCCGCGGGATGCCGCCATGGTGATGGCCATCGTTGCCGACGAGTTGCAAAAACCCCTAAATGAGCTGCGCTTCATTTCCATCAGAGAGGTCAAATGATGAAATACGTGGTAACCCTGCGCGATAAGACCTACGAGGTTGAGGTTGAAGCCGGCGAGGCCATGATCCTCGACGAATACGAGGCCAAGGCTCCAGCTGCAAGCGCTCCGGCACCGGCGGCCGCCACAGACGCTGCGCCCGCTTCTGCTCCTGCGGCCTCTGCCGCCCCCGCAGCCGCTGGCTCGGGAACACCCGTGCCCTCGCCTTTGCCGGGCAACGTGCTTGCCATCAACGTGAAGGCCGGAGATGCGGTCAAAGAAGGCGATGTGCTGGTGCTCATCGAGGCCATGAAGATGGAAAACGAGGTGGTCGCGCCGGCCGACGGCGTGGTGCAGCAGGTATGCGTGAACCTGGGGCAGATGGTCAACACCGGCGATGCCCTGGTGACCCTTTAGGACGGATTTGACCTGATGGAGAATCTGGCAAACATACTCTTACGGCTTTGGGAGACCTCCGGGTTATTCTTGCTTTTCAGCGATTGGCGCCAGCCGGTGATGATCGCTTTGGCGCTTCTCCTTCTCTACCTGGGGATAAAGAAGAAATTCGAGCCGCTTTTGCTTGTGGGCATCGCCTTTGGCATGTTGCTCGCCAACCTGCCGGGCTCCCAGATGTTCCACCCCGAGATGTGGGACGCCTATGCTGCCGGCTCTGTGACCATCACGGATATCTTCCATAACGGCGGCATGCTGGACATACTTTACATTGGCGTGAAGTCGGGGCTTTATCCTTCGCTCATCTTCTTGGGCGTGGGGGCCATGACCGATTTCGGACCGCTGCTCGCCAACCCCAAAAGCCTCCTTCTGGGAGCTGCGGCGCAACTTGGCATCTTCGGGGCGTTCCTCTTCGCAGGCTGCATCGGATTTGAGCCCAACGTGGCTGCATCCATCGGCATCATCGGCGGTGCCGACGGCCCCACGGCGATCTGGCTCACCACGCAGCTTGCGCCGGACTACCTGGCACCCATCGCCATTGCGGCCTATTCCTATATGGCCCTCATCCCGCTGATCCAACCGCCGGTTATGCGCCTTCTCACCACTAAAGCCGAACGCGAATGCAAGATGGAGCAGTTGCGGCCCGTGTCCAAACGCCAGAAGATCCTCTTCCCCATTGTGGTGACCGTTGTGGTGGTGCTTCTGCTTCCCTCGGTGGCACCGCTTCTGGGCTGCCTCATGCTGGGCAACCTCTTCCGCGAGACCGGCGTGACCGATCGCCTGTCCGACACGGCCCAAAACGCGCTTATGAACATCGTGACCATTTTCCTGGCCGTCTCCGTAGGTGGCACCGCGCTTTACTACCGCTTCCTCACGCCGGAGACGTTCGCCATCATCATCCTGGGCTTAATCGCCTTTGAGATGGCCACCATCGGCGGCCTGCTTTTCGGGAAGATCATGTATCGCGTTTCCGGCGGGAAGATCAACCCGCTCATCGGATCGGCTGGCGTCTCCGCAGTGCCCATGGCTGCGCGGGTCGCCCAAAAAGAGGGCCAGCGGGCCAATCCCAGCAACTTCCTGCTCATGCACGCCATGGGGCCCAATGTGGCGGGCGTGATCGGGTCGGCTGTGGCCGCCGGCTTCCTTTTGGCCATCTTCGGCATTTAGCGATGCCACGATATAGAGGAGAAACCTATGATTGACGGAACCTACGATGTCGCAATGGACACACCCAAGCATCACAAGCGCGGGCTTTTGCATCTCAAGGGCGAAGGCGGCATCGCCACGGCGTCGCTGGAGCTCTCCGAGGAGGAGCCGATAGTCTTTTCCGGACCGGTCATCGACAAGGATTTTGCTTTCCAGGGTGATGCGGTGTTTCCGGGGCTGGGAGATTTGAACTACACCGCCAAGGGTAACGTGTGGGGCAATTCCGTGACCATCAGCTTCGAGACCGATAGCGGCAAAGTGGAGGTGTTCGGCACGCGCCTTTCCACCCAAGCCGGCGATATGAAAAGCTCCCATGAGTACATGCTCTCCGGCGGGCAGGGGGAATTCAAGGCCGAAGACAACACCATGTACTCGGGCCTTTACGGCGACGGCGGTTAGGCAGTGCGCCCGCGCTACATGACGGCTTTACCGCTTGCGATTCAGTGACGCATCTGAAACGTCTAAGCTTCCCGAGCGTTAGACTGAACGGAAATGTTATAATTCCAGATGTCGAAAGATGAATCCGTCTTCTCGAAGACGAGGAATCCGGATTCTGGGAGGGGCCGATTCCCCTGTCTTTCTTGGAGAAGAAACGCCGATATACCCCCAGGGCATGTCGGCGTTTCTTTTCAAACCGCTAGCCTCCGGCCTGCAAGAAAGCTTGAATGTCCTTCACAACAGTGGCAAAGGAACAAGATGATTCGTCAGGGATTGCGTTATATCATCTACAGCCATCTATGCACCGCTATCGCGTCCCTTTTCGTCATCCTTGCAGGCATACTCCTTTTCAGCCCTGTTCATGAACTGGAATTCGAAAACAACGTTGTATATTTGGGCCTGAATTGTTTCAGCTTTGGAGGAGCGGTCAGCTTGGGAGTGCTGGGGATCATCGGAACTAACATGGGCTGCCAAGAAATCGACAGGCAAAAAACCACCTTTATCCCTGCATTGCTTCTGGGCATTTCCACCCTCTCGATCTTGCTGTTTCTTCTCGCGCTCACCCTTTCTGGAGCGAACAGCGTTTTAGAAGATAATCCATCAGCTCACCCCGCCTTAACAACGATTCAGCTTTTTTTGTGTTTGGAACTGGTCTTTCTTCCCTACACCCTATGGGTATCATCTGAATTCCGTATTTTCCTGTCTTTTCTACGACTTAAACGAAAAGAACGATGGGCTGGGTTTCTTTTCGGATTCCTGCTTGCCGCAA
This sequence comes from uncultured Eggerthellaceae bacterium, assembly GCA_964553375.1. Lineage (GTDB taxonomy): Bacteria > Actinomycetota > Coriobacteriia > Coriobacteriales > Eggerthellaceae > UBA9715. Next base: position 51,151 of record CAZKKN010000007.1, read on the forward strand.
CATGGACAGTTTGCGCTATATGCATCTATCAAAGCACCGTATCTCAACATGTTACACCCTTCAATACAGAAAGCTTGATGCAATGGATTATGCCTCCAGCAGCAATCTTCTCCTATTGCATTGTTTTCATGTTGTACGCATCACATCGCATGAAGTGCGTATCAACGAACAGCGAGTTACCGACTTAACACTTGGCAGAAAGACACGATTTGCGTGGATTCGTGCTATTTCGCCAAGAGGCCTCCATCCTCATGGTCAAAAATTCCAGTTATTCGCGCTTTTCACCTTACTTCGAGTCATCCGATTCCATATCATTTTTCGTGACCTGGGGTTTCTTGTTGGACGCTTCTATTAAACGCATTCCCAGCATCAGAAAAGCTCGAATAACTGGAATTTTTGACCATCGGTCCGGGCGCATCAAGAAAAGCCCGTCCCTTTGACATGTCGGGGGCGCATATCTTGGACCCACTATCCATTTTTCTGGCAGATCTCATCGTCTTATGGCCTCGAAAGTATGGTTAAGGAAGCCATGGGGTGAGCAACATCATACTTTCGACTTCGAAAGTATGCGCATTTCCATTACGATCATACTCTCGAGGCCAAAAGTCGATGTTTCTCGCCTGATTTTCGGATACCTGGAATGCCCGCCGAGCAGTTGAGGCGACTACCGAACAATGGCGGATCGCGGTCTGTAAGTTTATGTCAGGGGACGGGGATGATGGCATGAATCGCATATCAAGCGGAGCGGGGTTTGGCTCGCAACGGGATCAGAACCAGATTACAGTTCGCGGCGGGCCTCGATGGCGCGGGCCAGGGTTATCTCGTCCACGAAGTCAAGCTCGCCGCCTACGGGCATCCCGCTGGCCAAGCGCGAGACCTCAAGGCCCAAAGGCTTCACCATGCGAGCGATGTAGGTGGCAGTGGTCTCCCCTTCCACATTGGGATTGGTCGCCAAGATGAGCTCTTGGATATCCTCGCAGCTCAAGCGCCTCATGAGCTCGGCGATATGGAGCTCATCAGGGCCTATGCCATCCATAGGTGCAAGCTCGCCGCCCAGCACGTGGTAAAGCCCGTTGTAGGCACCGGTGCGCTCGATGGCGCCGATATCCCGCGGCTCGGCCACCACGCATACAAGCGACCGATCGCGCTTCTCGGAGCGGCAGATGCCGCAAAGGTCGTCCTCGGCGTAATTGAAGCAGCGCTCGCAGAAATGCACCGTCTGCTTCACCTCGGTGATAGCCTCGGCCAGGCGAAGCACCGTGGCGCTATCGGTGTTCATCATCCAGTAAGCGATGCGCTGGGCTGATTTCGCCCCTATACCGGGAAGACGCTCCAGCTCATCGAGGAGTTTCTGAAGGGCGGGCGCTTCATTCATGATGCGGATCCCAAACGGCCGTTAGAACAAACCGGGGATATTCATCCCACCGGTAGCTGCACCCAACCGGGCTTCGCCCTCTTCGGCCACGCCGCGCAAAGCCTCATTGACAGCCGCCAGCACCATATCCTCAAGCATCTCCACGTCGCTCGGATCAACAGCCTCGGGCTTGATGCTCAGCGACACCAGGGAGCCGTCACCTTTCGCGGTGGCCTCCACCATACCGCCGCCGGAAGTTGCGGTGAAGGTGAACTCCTTTATCTCCTCCTGAGCCCGCGCGAGTTCCAGCTGCATCTTCTGAGCCTGCTTCATCATCTTGTTCATATCCATTGCCATGGGGCCATCCTTTCCCTGAGCAGCCTAGCGGCTACTCGTCAACTTCCTCAAGCACGATACCCGCCCCGAAGCCGCTTTGCAACAGGGCCTGCACATCATCTATGTCTGCCGGCTCTCCCTCCGCCGGTGCCCCTGCAGCCGAAGCAGGCAATGCCGATTTATCAGACGCATCCTCCTCAAAACCCGGCTCACGGCGCATGGTGGGAACGCGTTTTTCTTGAACAGGGGGATCAGCCTGCACAGGTGCGGAAGTTGAAGGTGCAGGTGGATCCTCATCGAAGGGAACGTCGAAGCCACCCGCCTCGTAGACCGAAACCGGCGGCTCGTCCTCATCGTCCTCATAAGGTACGGATTGGGCCGGCGAATCCTCCGCTGGCATCTCCGCAGCTGGAGCGGCGGCCTCTGCCGAAGCGTTGACCTGGGCCGGAGCGCCGACACCTTCCGATGCGGCAGCATCCGCCGAAGCGCCGGCCTGCGCCGAAACCTCCGAAGGGGCCTCACTGGCCGCAGGCACAGCGGCCTGCACCGGTGCGGGGGATGCAGCCTCGCTGGCCGCAGGCACAGCGGCCGCGACCCCGCCGGCCGCCGAAGCAGCGGCTCCCCGCTGCTCGAAGAGGAGGTTCACCGGACCGCCCGCCACCTTGGCCAGGGCTTCGGCAACCACATCATGGACCTCGGGCTTTTGAGCCGCATTGAAGGCAAAGGTTGCCTCAGAGGGAAACGCAACATGCACCGTTGACGTGGACTTGTCGTAGTCAACCTTGACGTTCATGAAAAGAACCGCATGCGCCTGCTTCTTCTTTTTGACCTCGGCCATAACCCCCTGCCAGATGCGCTGCAGAGCCGCTGGATTGGCCAAGGCATCCTTACCCGGCCCAGCAGAAGCGGCCTCACTAGCCGCAACAGGCTGCTCGGCAACGGCGGCAGGTGCGCGCACCGGCTCTTCCGCAAGCGCAACGGGCACCGACTCAGCGGCGCTCGCCTCGGGCGCGCTCGCCACAGCAGGGATCGCTTCGGATACGGCCGGCTCGCTGACCTCGGCAACCTCAACCACCTTGGCAGCTACCGGCGCAGAAGCGGCAACTTCCCCATTCACAGCCCGAAGCGGGGCCGCAGGCTCGCCGGGCAGCACGTGGGCTACGGCGGAATAGCCGCTTTCCAGCGCCTCAACGCGTTCGGCCAAAGCCTCTAGCGTAAGATCGGAGTCCGGGCGCACCATGCGCGTGAGGGCGATCTCGAAGGAAAGCCGCTGGTTGGAAGACGTCTTGAGCTCCGCCGCCAAATCCCCCAGCACCCCGAGCATGCGGCTTGCGCGGTCGGGCCCGAACCATTGCAGCTCGGAGCTCAGGGCATGGCGGGCCGTCTCACTCACCTCAAGAGCCGCGTCGTCGCCTGCAAGCGCCAAAATGTAGAGGTTTCGCACATGCTCGGACATATCACGGACGAACTGCGCCAGATCGGCACCGGTTTCCACGTATTCGGAGACCCACCGAAAGCCGCTCGCGATGTCGCGCTTGCCGATGTATGCCATTATCTCGGTGAGCTCGTTAGAGTCGATGGACCCCAGCAGGCGCTCGGCACCGGCCAAGGTGATGCGCCCGTTCTCATAAGCGATGATCTGCTCCAGGGAGGTGAGCGCATTGCGTAAACCGCCTTCGGAGCGCTGGGCGATGAGGTCAAGCGCCTCGCCTTCGAACTCCACCCCTTCGGAAACGCAGATGGCCCCCAAGCGCGTCACGATGGATTCGGGCGCGATGCGATGGAAATCGAACCGCTGGCAGCGGGAATGGATGGTCTCGGGCACATTTTGCGGATCGGTG
>CAZKKN010000008.1:0-49356 GCA_964553375.1 uncultured Eggerthellaceae bacterium
GTCCCCTGACATACTGTGAAGCACGCTTCATGCCATCATCCCCGTCCCCTGACATACTGTGAAGCACGCTTCATGCCATCATCCCCGTCCCCTGACATGAAACCGAAGAAGAACTCAAGCCAGGAGATTGCGTTCCTGCAGCTCGGCAATCACCGTGCGGAACATGAGATCCGTGTCGTCGAGGCCCAGGTGGCGCTCCGCTTCGTCGGCTCCGAGCACGCCGCGGCGCTGAGCCCACGCTTCCAAGCTGGCCGGCTTAGCCTCCCAGGAAAGGAATCGCACCTCGGGATCAAGGGCGCGGCAGATGTCGCGGGTGTCGATGGGTATGATCTTACCCGCCTTGCGCGCCTCCGCATAGCCGGGAAGATGCAACATGAACCAACTGTCTTCGAAAGCGGCGTTGTGCGCCATGAAGGGATGGGCTGTGAGCGTCTTCAGCAGCTGTTCATGAAGCTCCGTATTCTGACGGAACTCCTGCTGTTTAGCCACATCGCCCCAGGTGATGTGATGGATTTCCTCCAGCGGCACGCCTGTCTCCTCGTATTGGGCGGGCAAACCGCAAAAGACCGAATGGGTATCTTGAGGCTCTGCGTCTTCAGCTAGGTCCATGACCTCCCAACCCACATTCACGATGTAACCCCGATCCGGGTTAGTGGACGTGGTCTCGATGTCTATGCCGACGAACGTGCCTTTGGCCGGCTTCGCACCATAAAGCACGCCGCGGGTCGCATTCATTCCCTCGAACTCTTTGGTCACCGTGGCCACGCGACGATGCTGAAGTGCCGCCACGCTTTGCATGATGTCCTGGTCGGACAGGCTATTCGCCAGATTGTGGCTGCGCTCGTTTTGCCAAGTGCCTCGCTCCATGAGGTCGCAGAGTGCTCGGTTGCGATCGGCAAGATCGAGCACCAGGCTATAGTCGAAAGACGGATTCGGATTCTCCATAAAATCCCTGGTCATAAGCGCAATCGCTTCTTCATTGGTACGCCGTTCGCCATCCAGGGTCTCCTCGTCCAAACCCAGGAAGAACTCGGGAATGAAGATGGTGCTGGCATGGCTGATCGCGTCGCTGAGGTTCATGGAAGGGCCTTTCTTCTCGCCCGCTTCGGGCGTGTGGTTGCGAATCGTTGCAAGGGATAGTTTACCTTGGCACCGCAGGTTTCTTCGAGCCAACCCTATCGGCGGTCGATGATTTTTGAGCGCTATCGGGAAAAGCGATAACCCGGTTCTTTTTGCAGTATCATGAAGGCCATGAAAGCACCTCCCAAACTTGAAGGAGACTGAAGGAGACCCCATGACCCTACAACAGCTGCGCTACCTCATCGCCGTATGCGAGCACGGCTCCATCCATTCGGCCGCGCAGAACCTCTACGTTTCCCAGTCGAACCTCTCCACAGCTATCAAGGAATTGGAGAAAGAGCTGGGGATCACCATATTCATCCGCTCCAACCGAGGCGTGACCTTGACCAACGATGGCACGGAGCTTTTAGGTTACGCACGACAAGTGGTGGAACAGGCGGATATGCTGGAAGATCGCTACACCCAAGGCAACAGGGACAACATGCGCCTGGCGGTTTCCACCCAGCATTACTACTTCAGCCTGCAGGCTTTCATCAACGTGGCGGAAAGTTGCGCCTCAAGCCGCTACGATTTCACGTTGCGCGAATGCGCCACCGGGCAGATCATCGAGGACGTGCGCACTTTCCGCAGCTCCATCGGGGTGCTGTATCTGGATGACTTCAACGGTCGGGTGTTGCGCCGGGCGCTGGACGAGGCCGATCTTTCGTTCACGCCGCTCTTCGATGCGAACGTTCATGTGTTCGTGGGCGACCATCACCCGCTGGCGGGGCGCACGTCGGTGCGCCTGGAGGATCTTGATCCCTACCCGCGCTACTCCTTCGAGCAGGGTACCGCGAACTCGTTCTACTACTCCGAAGAGCCTTTCGGTTATCTGCCACACGACCGGAACATCCGCTTCTCCGACCGCGGAACGCTGACCAACCTGCTCACATCTTTCAACGGCTATACGATTTCCACCGGCGTGCTTTCCAGCGAGATGCATCAAGGTATCACCGCCATTCCGCTGGACGTGAACGAGCGCATGCAGGTTGGCTACATCATGCACAACGAGCGCAAGCCGGGTGAGCTTCTAACCCGCTACATCGAGGAGCTTCATCGCGTCATCGCCGAGAACCCCCTGGTGGAAGCACGCTATTGATCCATGGTGGTTAACGCTTCTGCCGCCGTTAACGCAGGAATGATCGAGTTCTTGAATGCTGCCTTGTCGTAGCTGATGATGGCATCAACCTGAAGAGCCTCTGCGGTAACCCGAATGAGCCCATCTTCGTAGTCGGGCTCATCGGAAGCAAGGGCCTGAAAGACGAGCACCCCCGTCAGGTCAATCAAATCAAATACCTCGGCAATCGCTCGGATGGAATCGCGCGCACCCTCTTCATCCATATAATGCCTATGAAGCGCATAATATATCTCATTCAGAGAGGAGGAGAGGGCGTATATCGATCCGCGTTCTGAAAGCGCGCAATGCAGAAGGTCGCTCACCTCTTCGTGATAAGGAGAGCCCGCGTACACCCAGTACACCAGTGCATTTGCATCAAAAAGAAGCGAGCTCATCAGTACGCAGCTCCTTTCCTCTCGTCAGAAGATCAGAGGCAGTCATCTCTTCTGGCCAAGGCTCAGTGCTAGCCTGACGTGCCTTAATGCGAGATTCGACACGTTCCAGTCGCGAAAGGCGATCCCCATCATCTTCGATGAGCGCCGTGATGACTACAACGCCTTTACGCGGCGACTCAAGCCTTACCGGTTCTCCCAGCTCAAGACACGCTTTCGCACGCAACCCCTTCGGCAGCAAAACCGCAGCGCTGTTGCCCACTTTCGACAACGTTGTTTCAGACATAACACACCTCCTCGCCTGATGATTATAACATGTTATAACATTGAGGTCACTGCCTTGTTGAAGAATCCCACCCTGTTGCTGAATCGTACCCAAAGGCGAAGGTGGATCGCTCTTTGACCGCCCATATGCTCGAGCAAGGGGCTTCTTTCAGCTTGCCGCCAAGGGCTGATAAGCAGGATCGCTTGCCAACACCTCGGCCTGGCCGTGGGTGAGTTCGGTTATGGCCGCTTGCATGGCCAAGGCTTCCTCGGCACGAACGCGCACCTCCACAGCGACGTCCCCGGCGAAATCTGTGGCAAGCACCTGAATCTCCTGCTCATTCAACCAGTGAGAGAGCGTGTCATAGAGCGGATAGTCCACCGACACCGTAAGGTCCACGCATTGGGCGAAATCCACGATCCGGGCTGCAGCGAATGCATCCTGAGCCGCCTTGGTATAGGCTCGAACCAGGCCACCCGTGCCCAGAAGCGTCCCACCGAAATAGCGAGTGGTCACGCAGATGACATCCTTCAGGTCGCCGTGTTCGATGACCGAAAGCGTAGGCAGTCCCGAAGTGCGCGCAGGTTCTCCGTCGTCGGAATAGCGGGTGCGGTTGTTCTCACGCAGCACGTAGGCATATACGTTGTGTCGCGCCATAGGATGAGCAGCGCGCACGCCACCCAGGAAAGCCACAGCCTCATCTTCGGTCTCCACATGGGCGATCTGGGCGATGAAGCGCGACTTCTTCTCCTCGTACTCAGCCTGCGCCGTGCCATCTATGGTCCTATAAGGCTCCGTATCAACTCCTCCTATTCAACGAGGCGGGAGGCACTCTCGGGCTTGGCTTCGACCGGCGAAAATCGCGATGCTGCGCATGATATCGCGTTTTTCTTGGTCTGCAGAATCACCCTCGAATGCCTCGCGCCTCTTTCGACCGAAGAGCGACCGAATTGCCCTTCGCTCTTGTCACACACGATGCCGCCGGGCGGGGTATTCACAAAGCGAGTTCCGCACGACGCGAAACGTCCAGTGGACGTTTCGCCAAAGCAGGACTGTTTGAGCGACTGAATGCCCCGCCCGGCGGCTTCGGCTCGGCTACCCGGAGGCATCGGCCCGGCGTCTAGGCCGCGTGCACTACACGCCCAGTGCCTCACGTGCGATGGCGAGGGCCTCGTCGATGCCGCCCGGATTCTTGCCACCGGCTTGGGCCATGGTAGCCTTGCCACCGCCACCGCCTCCGATCGCCGGCCCCATGGCCTTGATCAGGGCAGATGCATCGAAGCCCGCCTCCACGGCTTCGGGGGTGCCAGCAGCCATGATGATCGCCTTGCCATCGTTTTCGCCCGCCACCACCAAGGCGCCGGGAGCCTCCATGCGCGCCCGGATGACATCCCAAAGATGGCGCTGACCGCCGGATTGGATCGCCGGCCCCTTCGCCACGATGACGGGATAGCCAGCCGGAGTCTGCACTACCTGTTCCAGCAGCTCATTGAAGCCGTCATCGGAAACGGCGTCTTTCGCGCGCTTGGCAGCCTGCTGCACTTCCTTCAACGTCTTCTGGTTCGCCGCCGTGCGCTCAGACACATCAAACAGCGGAACTCGCAGCTCATCTGCCGTTTCACGCAGTTCGTCCTCCATGCGGTTCATATACTCCAGCGCCCCGTAGCTCGTGACCGCCTCGATGCGGCGAACGTTGGCACCCACTGAACCTTCGGAGGTAATCTTCAAGAATCCTATCTCAGCCGTGTTACTCACATGGCAGCCGCCGCAAAGCTCACGGGAGAAATCGCTTGCCTCCACCACGCGCACTTCCTCGCCGTACTTCTCGCCGAACAGCGCCGTCACGCCGGAAGCGCGAGCCTCATCAAGGCTGGTGTGGTAAACATTCAAGGGGATGGCCTTCATAATCTCGGCGTTGGCCAAAGCCTCCACCTCGTGGATTTGATCGCGAGTGAGCGCCTGGAAGTGGGTGAAGTCGAAGCGCAGGCGATCGGGACCCACATAGGAACCCGCCTGGTTCACGTGCTCGCCCAACACCGAGCGCAGCGCAGCATGGAGGATGTGAGTGCCCGTGTGGTTGCGCGTGATGCGGGCGCGACGCTCGGCGTCCACCGTGGCCCGGACCTCTTCACCTTCCACGAGACGCCCGGAACCCACTTCCACATAATGGCAGGTCAATCCGGCTTCAGGAGCGCGCGTGTCCACCACCTTCGCCGTTGAGTCGCTCGTGACGATGGTACCGGTGTCGCCCACTTCGCCACCCATTTCGGCGTAGAACGGCGTGACTGACAGGATGACCTCGCCCTCTTCGCCTTCGCCCAAAGAAGCCACACGCTCGCCATCCTTCACAAGAGCGACGATGCGCGCCTTGGCATCCAGCTGGTCATAGCCCACGAACTGGGTGGGACCGCTCTCTTTGAGAATCTCAGCCTCCACGCTTCCGTAGGTGGACCAAGCAGCCTCGGCATCATCCTTGGTGGCGGCGCGAGCGCGGCTGCGCTGTTGCTCCATGCATGCCTCGAAACCCGGCATGTCAACGGAAATCGCCCGCTCCTCGCAGATCTCCTCGGTCACTTCCACGGGGAAGCCATAGGTATCGTGAAGCTTGAAGGCGACCTCCCCGGGCAGCACCCCGCCGCGAGGCAGGTCCGCAAGCGCCTCCTCCAAGTATGCCTGACCGGTACGCAACGTGCGACCGAAGCGCTCTTCCTCGGACAGGATGACGCTCTCGATGAGCTCGCGATTGTCGGTGAGCTCCGGGTACACATCGCCCATGAGCTCGATGATCCTGTTCAAGTAGTGATTGTGGAACGGCCCCTCTATCCCCAAAGTGTGGCCGTGCATGACCGCGCGACGCAACAGTCGGCGCAGCACGTAGCCGCGCCCCTCATTGGAGGGCAGGATGCCATCGGCGATCATGAAGGATACGCTGCGGCTGTGATCGGCGCAGATGCGCAGTGACAGGTCGGTTCGCGCTTGGTCATCATCCAGGGCTCCCGGCACCATATTGCCGTCATACATCTTGCCCGACAGATGCTCGCCCACACCCACCAGGCTGCGCAGCACGTCGGTTTCGTAGTTCGACTGCACACCCTGCATGATGGCCGCGGTGCGCTCAAGGCCAAGCCCCGTGTCGATGTTCTTGGTGGGCAGCGGCGCCAGTGTGCCATCCTCTTGCCCATCGTATTGGGTGAACACGCAGTTCCAGTACTCCAGGAATCGGTCACAATCGCAACCCGGCGCGCAATCGGGGCTGCCGCAACCGAACTCCGGGCCCTGGTCATAATAGAGCTCGCTGCAGGGACCGCACGGACCGGTGGGACCCGCGCGCCAGAAGTTATCTTCCTCGCCCAGGCGGCTGATATGGTCTTCAGGCACCCCGAGCGACTTCCAGATCTCTATGGTCTCGTCGTCATCGAAGAACACGGTGAAGTAGATCTTCTCCAGCGGCAGCCCCAGCACCTCGGTGGAGAACTCCAGCGCCCAGGCGCACATCTCCTTCTTGAAGTACTTTCCGAAGCTGAAGTTGCCCATCATCTCGAAAAACGACAGGTGGCGGCCCGTGGTGCCGATGATATCGATGTCGTTGGTGCGCACGCATTTCTGCACCGTGGTGGCGCCGATGTAGTTGGGGTCGAACTCCTTCACATGGAGGAAGTAGGGCTTGAACTGCACCATGCCAGCGCTCGTAAGCAGCAGCGATGGGTCGTCGGGGATGAGGCTTGAAGACGGTAGGCGCTTGCACCCCTTCTCCTCAAAGAAACGCAGGTACTTCTCGCGTATTTCCGCCGTAGTCATATATTCCATAGAAGGGATCCTTCCAACTAGTGGGCAACAGAGGTTATTCTAGCGCAACACCGCAGGCTTTTAGCGGCGCAGCGAAACGAGGCGCTCAAAACACGTGGACCTGACAGCATTGACAGCGCTGGCTGCGTTGGCAACGCCGGCAACACAGGGCGGCAGCGCAGGCAAAGCCAGCAGCACGCGCAGCAGACCGCGGGCTATTTCTTGTCGTGCAGGTCTATCTTCGGGATCTTCCCCGTAAGGGAGCGGCTTGACCCACTGCTTGGCAGCGAACCAAGGGGGCCGGTGGCATCGGCCATGGGATCCAGCGTGCCACTGGCGGTCTTAACGGGATTGCCTTTGAAGAATACGCCATCGGGCGACACGATGCAGCGGCCCGTCTTCTTCTCGAAGTAGTAGACGAACATGGATTTCGCCATGGCCACCAGGGGAATGGAAAGCAGCGTGCCAACAAGCGCCCCGGAAAGGCCGCCCATAGCCGTGCCGATGCCGGCGCCTGCCATGAGGGCGACGAAGGTGACCGCCGGGTGAATGTCTACGGAGTCGCCCATGAGCTTGGGAGATACGAAGGTGTAGACCGCCTGCTGGATGATAACGGTACCCACCAGGGCGATGATGCCCACCAGGGGGCTTTCCACGAAGCTTGCGATGAACGCCAGGATGCCGCCGAGCCAAGGACCGATGATGGGGATGATATTCAAAAGGCCGGTGATCACTCCGAACGCCGCAGGACTGGGTACCCGCAATATGGCGAACATGACGCCGCAGGCCACGCCGATGATCGCGCACTGGATGATGGTGGTGCGCAGGTAGCCTCCCATCACGCGTGTCACGGTGATGTGGAGCATCTCGGCATCGTCATGATACTTCTTCCCCACCAGACGATAAGCCTCTTTTCCCAGTTCAGGCAGCTGAATGAGCATCCAGAATGCCACCACCAGCGCGAAACCGATGCACACGGCGGTATTGGCGATGGAAGCACCCACAGCCACCAGGCTGGATGCGCCCATAGAGGCGAAGTCTGAGACCCATTTGGAAGCCGACGACGAAACGCCATCAAGCCAATCCTTCACAGCGCTGTTCTGGAACACGTCGGCGTGGTTGTTATAGAAACCGGTGGCCCAATCGTTAAGGCCTTGGATGTATCCCGGCAAGCTGGTAGCCAGCTCATCGAACTGCGTGTCAATGCCGAAAATCGGGGAGGACATGATGAACAGCAGCGCACCCAGCACCAAGATGAGAACGACATAGGCGATGGTGGTGCCCCAAACGCGCTTGATGCCGCGGCGCTCAAGGCCATTCACCATACCGCTGAGGATGAAGACGAAGATGGCCGTCCAGATGATGATCCCGATGGCCAGCGAGAGAACGCCCGAAACATAGATGGCCACACCGGCCAGGATAATCGCGCCGACCCAAGTCCATACCACGACCAATCGGTGCTTGGCCGAAAGGTATTTATCCTGGGTGTTGTTTCCCTCCCCCGCCATGGTGGCCTTCCAACCAGCGGCTTACTTCGCCGCCGCGTCGCCAGCTGCGGGTTTGGGATCGATGGCGATATAGCCGTTGGTGGCAAGCTTCTCTTCCTGCTTCTCCTCATCGGAAGCGAGCTTTTGCTTCTCCGCATCCTTCTTCTCGGCGTCTTTGTATTCCTGAAGAGCCTGCCCCACAGCCACACGCTGCTCGGCGAGTCTCTCGGATTCGTCGCTTGCATCCTTACCGCCCAGCACGCTGCGCACCTTGGAAGCCACGGAATTCACGGCTTTCAGCGGGGCGTTGGCGATGTTATCCACGGCTGCGGTGGCCGAAGAGACGGTCTCGGTTATCTCGGAGACGTTCTCCAAAATGCCATCCACGCGCATCATCTCCAGGTTCACCGTGTCAACGGTAAGCTGCACCCGGTCCATAAGCGGGTCAACCTTGGCAAGGGTGGGCTGGATGTTCGTGGTGATCTCCTCAACGTTCTTCAACGTGGGATCGATCTGCGTTTTCACATCGGTCACAGTGACGCGAACCGTTTTGAGCAGCTTGACCAGCTCCACGATGAACACGATAAGCGCAATGCCCACAACGATGAACACGATGGGCAAGATGATGTTCAGAACCTGAGTCACATCCATGGCAAATCCTCCTTCGAACATGGCTAACTATAGCATAGCGCCTGAAAACCGCCGGGGTGCCACTTGGGCTGTTCGCGTGTTGTAATGTTGCGTTTCTCCTGCGGAAGGGAGGGCGGAGGGGCATTCAGTCGCTCGAACAGTCCTGAGCTCGCACGAAAGCGCCACTGGCGCTTTCGGCTCATGCGGAACTCGCTTTGTGAATGCCCCTCCGCCTTTTCTGCACCCACGTAAAATACCGCCTTCAACAGGCAGGGAGAGGGTGAAGCCGCTTGCGCAGCCGGGCAATGCCACGCTGATAGGGAAAAGCCTTACCGGCGAGCAGCTGTAGGCGAACCCTCTCCCTGCCTGTTGAAGGCTTGTTGGGTGCGGGTCAGGATTTGCGATCGCGGGAGGTGGCGTCTATACGGTAGGATTCCCAACCGCGTTCGGTGGGGTGATAGAAGCAGCCGCGCTCAAGGCCTTCGGGAAGATAGCGCTGCTCCACCCAGCCGCCGGGATAGCTGTGAGGATACTTGTAGGAGCCGTAATCCTCAGAGCCAGGGCGGTGCCGATCGCGCAGGTGGTCGGGCACGGCGCGCACGGGGCCGCGGCGCACCTCGGCCAAAGCGGCATCGATCCCCGCCTCCACGGCGTTGCTCTTGGGAGCAAGCGCCACATACGTGGCCGCCTGAGCAAGGTTGATGCGGCATTCGGGATAACCGATGACTTCGGCAGACTTGAACGCCGCCGCAGCGATGAGCAGCGCCTGGGGGTCCGCATTGCCCACATCCTCCGAAGCGGCGATCATGATGCGTCGAGCGATGAACTTGGGGTCTTCGCCCCCTTCGATCATGCGAGCAAGCCAATAAAGGGCGGCATCCGGATCGCTTCCGCGCATAGACTTGATGAACGCGGATATGATGTCGTAGTGCATGTCCTTGTTTTTGTCGTAAGGTGCGCTGTGATGCGGATTCGCCAGCCCCACGGTCTCAGCCGAGATGGTGCAGGGCTTCTTCGCCGTCCCCTCGCCCGCCAGCTGAGCGGCGAGCTCAAGGGAGGTCAGCGCCGAGCGGCCATCGCCACCAGCCAGGGTGATCAGGGCATCAAGGGCGCCTTCCCCAAGAACGTAGCGGCCGTCCAACCCTTGGGGAGACTCTAAAGCACGGCCGATGAGGTCGGCGATATCCTCATCGGTCAGGCTGTGCAGCTCCACCACCCGCGAGCGCGAAAGCAGCGCGGAGTTCACTTCAAAATAGGGATTCTCGGTCGTCGCGCCCACCAACACCACCGTGCGATCCTCCACCGCATGAAGCAGCGAATCCTGCTGGGCGCGGTTGAAGCGATGGATCTCATCCACGAACAGGATGGTGCGCCTGCCGTTCAAACGAGCGCGCTCGCCAGCTGCTTTGATCTCGCGACGCAGATCCGATACCGTACCGCCGATGGCGGAGACCTCCACGAACTGCGCTTCGGTTGACTCGGCGATGATGTGGGCCAGAGAGGTCTTCCCTGTACCCGCCGGCCCGAAGAGGATGACCGATGTGAGCATATCCCGCTCGATGGCCGTGCGCAGCCAGCTGCCGTAACCGCAGGCGCTATCCTGGCCCACCAACTCGTCAAGGGTGCGCGGGCGCATCCGCACAGCCAGGGGCGCATCGGCCGGAGGCGTGCTGCTCTCTATCTCTGTGAATAATGTATCCATATATGCAGGGTAGCGGATTTCCGGCGGATTCTAGGCAGAAAAGAAGCCCTGTCTCCAATCCGAAGGATGAACCCATCCCGAAAGATGGGTGCTCGCAACTCGCTTCCTGGCTTTCGCCCCAACAGGGACGAATCCCCATTTCACGAGCAATGTAGAGCTCCCTAGAACCATAATGTCGGTCCACCGCTTGAATCGGCTTTGAAAACAGGGCCTGATTGAAGAGTACCCTATGCAGCAGGTTCTGGCTAGTGTTTTTCCCGGGTTCCACCAAGTTGCCCTCAACCTAGCACCGTGCCGTTACCTGAAGGGCCTTGCGGGAGGTTGAGGACCGGAGGGCCGAAGCGGCGGGGCAGAAGAGCGATTCTGCAGGCAAGGATTCCTGTGGTATAAACCACCACAGGAATCCGCAGCCGAAGCCTTAGCGAGTCTGCCCCCGCCGCTTCGGCCCCGTAGGTTACTTGGGGCTTTCTTGCGTCACCTTCTCCGCCTGCTTCTCCTGCGGCTTCTGACTGAACGGCCCAGTGGTCACAGGTGCCAGGGCGCGCAAAGCGGCATCGCGGGCCTCGCGAGCATGCTTCGGGCTTTCCAGGACGAAACGCAGCTTGGCACTCACCGTGGCATTCCCTACGCTCGTCAGCTGAATGAGCGGCCCTTTCTCCAACGGCGCCACCTTCTCCACAGCCTTGCGCACCTCGGTCTGCATGTTGTGGAGCTGAGGACCCAAATCTTGGCCGTTGTAAGCGAAGGTGATAGGCGTGACCAGCATGCCGTCGGGGTTGATCTTGCATACCTCCTCGGAGTTGATCACGGAGTTGGGGATGAGGTGGGTGATGCCGTCGAAATCGCGCATGGTGGTTTGGCGCCAGGAGACATCTTGCACGATGCCCTCGGTGGAGCCCACTACGATGTGGTCGCCAGGTTTGATGATCTTCATCAGCGTGATCTGCAGGCCGCCGAAGAAGTTCTGGATGGTGCCCTGAAGGCCCAGGGAAACCGCGATGCCACCCACACCCAAAGCTGTGAGCAGGCCGTTTACGTTCACGTTGAAGCAAGCCGCCAAGATGATGGAGATGCCGATCGCCCACACGCATACGCGCGCCACATTGATCAGGATGCTGCTGGAGGGCAGCGGCGAGCCATCGCTTTGGAGCGCTTTGCGCAGCAGCTTGGTGCAAAGCCGCGATATGATAAGTGTGATGACGAAGATGGCAAGCGCGATGAGCACCGCTTGAAGCTCGTTGCCGCGCACGATGTCGCGAATCCAATCCACCAGGCTCTGTAAGGGCTGATCGCTCATTTATCCTGCCTATTCCACCGTTCCATAAACCTGGCCCCAAGCATGGCCGCCGATAGAGGAGTTAAGCTGATGGCACAAACGCTCCCGGGTGAAGCTGCCTGGCGGCAGCAGATTGACGATCTCCAGCAACTCGGGAGGCAGATCGCTCGCTTCCGCGTTCAGGATCACGTCCAAACGCCGCACCTCGTAGTCGCGCGGCTTGCCATCGAAGAGCTCTTCCACCACCGATTGCAGGGCTCCGTAGCTGGGGCTTGGTTCAACCGACATGGCTTCTCCTTGGGTCCGAGGCGCCGAAGCGCCTAGCGCTTCACGTCATCACCGGACACGGCTGCCACCAAGGCACCGGTGCAGGCGGCGGTTGCTTGGCCGGTAGCGCGCAGGAACTGCACCCCCGCGTCGCGCAGGCGCTGACCCACGAGCACCAAAGTGTCCGGGGTGTATTCCTGGATGTCTTCCAAGGGCGTGAGACCCAAGGCGCGGGCGTTGAGGGGATCTTCGATCACGCGCAGCGATGCCAGGATGGGAAGCGTGGTCTTCTCCGCTGCAACCTTGGCATACTCCACGGCTGCATTGGGGTTTTCGGCGGTCTCGAAGCCCACCACGGCAGCGCCGAGGTCCTCCATCACCGCCAAGGCCTCGGGCCACTGATCGGGGGCTAAAGGTGCGTGCCGGTCCAGGTAGCCCAAGGGGTCAAGCGGCTCATCAAGCAGCGTGTAGCCGTCGGTGGGCAGACCGCTTTTGATGTCTTCGACAGAAAACGTGCTGGTCGAAGGCGCAGGCGAGGCCTCCACCTTCGTCTTCTCCAGCCCATCGGAAGTACCCAAGCGCACCGATGCGAAAACCGGCTTGTCGCTAACCTGCTTCACCCCCATGAGGGCGCAGCGCAGGTCGTTGATGGAGGTGAATCCGTTCAGGAAGAACGCGTCGAATTCCCTGCCATCGAAATCGCGCGCCGCTTGAGCGTACTGGCCGCGATTCTCGTTGAGGGACGACTTCGACGATGCGTCCAGCGGCAGCCCACAGGGACCTATCTCCACCAGGATATGCTGGGGCCCCTCCTTACGGGCAATGGCCAGCGCCGCATCGGCTAAGCGCGCGCCGTCGCCGTCCATGCGAGCATGGGCCAAGCGGGCCGGAGTGATGTCTTGGGTGGTCGTGACCAGGCACTGAGCGCCCGCGACCTTCTCAAGGCGAAAGGCGTCTTCCAGGGAATCCTGCTCAACCAGGTTAAGGTATTGGCGATCGAACTCCACCGCGATTCCCTGTTTTGCCAGGGTTGCATCAAGCGGCGCCGACAGGACAAGCATGTCTTTGTGGAATCGCATTTGAATATCAGGCATGGCAACTCCCTTCGCCATTGACTGTCTTGGCTTAATGATACCCTAGCTGAAGTGCGGAAACGGTTATATCTTGGCGACAGGGGTTTCAGCTTACCAACGAAAAGTTGCGGACGGGTAACAAGCACATTTTTCCGTCATAGCGCCTTCGCAAATTGTGCTAAGCGCCATCATATAGAATTCAAAACCGTTCTTTATAATACCAAGCATCGGAAGGCTCCCCTCCTTCCGAGACTGCTCAAAGCAGTAGCGGTGCCAAGACACCGCGGCATCCCCTCCTTAAGATCCGGCCCGTTCCCCGCGGGCCGGATCGATTTTTATGACTCCTGCCTCCTTCTACGAAAAGCCAACGAATTGTCCCGGAACAGCTTCGGCAAAGGCCTTATAGGTAGAATAAGGTCGATTTCCGAAGAAAGCGGGGTTGCCATGTTGGTTTTGGTGGTAAACGCAGGAAGCTCTTCCTTGAAAAGCCAATTGATAGAAACCGAAGGCAAGATATGCCTGATGAAGTGCCTGGCCGAAAAGGTCGGCACCGACCAGGCGCGCATGACCGTGGCGTTTGCGCCGGATTTCCAGAAGACCTCCTACAACGTTGCGGATTTCTCCGTGGAGCAATGCCTGATGAAGCTGCTCGATGTGCTGGTGGATGACCCGGAGTCGCCCATAAGCGGGCTGGAGCAGATCGATGCCGTTGGCAACCGCGTAGTGGCCGGAGGCGAGTACTTCACCCGAGCCACCATCATCGACGACGAAGCCCGCGAGCACCTCGCCCAGGTGGAGGAGCTCGCCCCACTGCACAACCCCGTGGCGGATCAGTGCATCGACTTGCTGCGCGAGGTCATGCCGAATACCCCGCAGGTAGCGGTTTTCGACACCGCCTTCCACCAAACCATGCCGCCTAAGGCTTACATGTACCCGTTGCCGCTGCGCTACTACAACGACTACGCCATCCGGCGTTACGGCGCCCATGGCACCTCCCACCGATATGCGGCGCAGCAGGCGGCGAACCTGCTCGGACGCTCCTTACGCGACTTGGGGCTCATCACCTGCCACTTGGGCAACGGTGGTTCCATCACTGCTGTCAACCACGGCAAATCCATCGACACCACCATGGGGTTCACGCCCCTGGAAGGGCTTATGATGGGTACGCGCTCCGGCTCCATCGACCCGGCGATCATCACCTACATCATGCGCCGTGAGGGGCGGAAATTCGACGAGATGGACAAGATTCTGAATTGCGAGAGCGGCATCTTGGGGATCACGGGCAAAAGTGGAGACATGCGCGATGCGCTGGAGGACGCGAAAGCAGGCGATGAGCTGGCGCAACTGGCCATCGACATGTACGTTTACCGGGTGCAGAAAGCCATCGGCAGCTACTATGCGGTGATGACCCGCACCGATGCCGTGGTGATGACGGCAGGTATTGGCGAGAACTCCGCTGACCTGCGCGAACGCATCTTCGAGGGCCTGGCGCATATGGGCATGATCTTGGACAAGGAGCGCAACGACGTGGAGGGCGCCATCGGCGTGAACCGCATCATATCCATCGACGACAGCCCCATCAAGATCTGCGTAGTGACCACCGACGAAGAGGTGCGCATCGCCCGCGAGACCGACAACCTGGTATCGCAGCTCTAAGGGTGCCTTTGCGCGCATTCCGGCATCCTAAAAGCCCAGGTCGCTGATTTTCCCGGAACCCTTGTGGTCAAAAATTCCAGTTATTCGCCCTTTTTCAAGGCTTCAGGCGCGCTTTTGGACCTTGCCGATGCTTCTCGAAATCTGTGAACTGGGGTTTTGCCGGCACCACGCTTGTCGAGCAAGTGCAGAAACGCGAATAACTGGAATTATTGACCACAGCCCGAACGAGCTAGCGCGTTTTGCGACCAAAAGCGCTCCGAACGATATCCAAAACGCCCGAAAGCGCCATGCAACCTGTCAACCAGAGGTGTGGATGGCATGCAACCCCCGCAGCAAGCCCTACACCAAAGAGCCTCCGCAGGACGAGCCGAAACCAGCAGCACAGCTGTAGCAGAGGGGATTCGTACGCACTTGACGCGGAGGCAGTTGGCCTGCAGCCATATCGTGGATGGTGGCATCGCGTCCCTCAACCTGCAACGGCAAGCCCAAAACGTGATTCACCTCACAGTCGTAAAGCCTACCATCCCAGTCAACGTTCACCATATCGCGGCACATCATACGCGTGACTGCCATGGCATTAAAATTGTCCGCTAAAAGCGCCAGATAATCGTCGAACATCCCCGCATCAAGCAGGTCCTGAGCGAAGCGGCCAAGCGCCCAATTGTTAAAGGCGTACAGGCTGTTAAAGCGCACCCCCTGGTCACGCTCGAGGATGGTGTGATAAGCGGCCTCTATCATCTCTTGAGGCAGCGGCAAAAACGGACCGGCAACGTTATAGACCAAGTTCAGCACTTTGTCGGGGTCTTTGCCGTAACCGCGCTGGTTCAATTGACGCACCGCAGAGATCACGCGGTCGAACACCTTGGCACCACGTTGGGCATCGGTTGATTTGGGGTCATAGAACGGCAGCGACGCGATTAGCTCTGTCCCGGTTTCTGCGTAAACATCGAGGAAATGGGCATATTCCGGCTTCTCGAGCAGCGTGAGATTGCTGCGCACGATCACATGGCCCCGCGCCGCCGCCTCGCGCAAGAACCACTCGAAGTGGGGGTTGAGCTCGGGGCTGCCGCCGGTGATGTCCAAGGTCTCAAACCTCCCGGCTTCAAACGCCCGGAGCACCGCTTCCATGGTGGGGCGATCCATGACCTCTGTGCGCTGCGGCGTGCATTCCAGATAACAATGACGGCAAGCCAGATTGCATTTATACGTCACGTTGACCTGCAGAGTCGCCTGATGGTCGTGGGTTTGCAAAAGCGATGGCTCCCCCACCCGCTCCGCGAACGTCTCATATCCCATAGCGTCATAGGCATCTTCCAGCATGGCCAGATCCACGGCTTTCCGACCGCTTCGCACGTCCAGCGCCTCCTGGGCACGACGGCCGTTGAACGCCCCGCGGTGACCACGAGCGGGCGTGATGTCGAAATAACGGCCATACCGCGAAGCCTCCAGCATCCGAGCCGTGTTCCCGCTGATAGCACGCGGTTTCCCCTTGATGAAGCGCTGCTCGGAATCGAAGTCGAAGTAACGGGGCATCTCAGCCATGCCGCCGAGGTAGGTTGCCTGCTGACCGTAGTCTTCTTCGGTGTGCTCCAAGCCGTCGCACTTGATGGCGCGAATGGTGCGCGAGCGGAAACTGGTGAAGCCGACGCGCGTCTCTATAGCCAGGTCGCCCACGTACAAGGGGTCGTCCACCGTCCACACGAAATGAGGCCAGCCCGCTGCGGCCATGAGCTGACGGAAGTCTTCGGCATAGGTGGCGCCACCCAGGCATTCGCTGTGCAGGATGGGGTCGTCGCGCAGCTCCTGAGGCAAGCGGCGCGAAGCGTAAACGTCCGAGAAGTACAGCTCGCCGCCTGGTTTCAGCACCCGATAGACCTCGCTCATCACCAGATCCTTGAACGGTGAGAGGTTCACAACGCAGTTGGAGACCACCAGGTCAATGGACTCGTCGGCGATGCCGCAAGCGGCGAGGTCCTCAATGTATCCCAGGCGGAATTCCACATTGGATTGCTGAAAACCGAAGCGTTCGGCTTGCTCTTGCTGATAGCGCTGGGCCACCTCCAGCTGCTCGGGCGTCATATCCACGCCAATCACTTTGCCGGTTGGTCCCACCAGCTTGGAAAGCACGTAAACATCGCGCCCCGAGCCGCAGCCCAAATCCAGTACGGTAGCCCCCTCCAAAGCCGGCGGAATGGGGGAGCCGCAACCATAGAAGCGCGCGATGATCTCGTCCGCGATGAGCGGCATGACGTCAAGCACATACTTGGGAGGCGGCACCGCCTCACAATGAGGGGCGTCGGTTCCCAAATCCTCGGAACCGGTCAACGTCCGGCCATAATATTCGCGCACCTGATCGTGCGTAGTCGTAAGCTCCATATAGCTCCTCGTTTATGGAAGCTGAAACCCCAGTCGCCTTGGCTTCGAGCTGCGAAAATGGCAATGCATAGCATTGTATCGCCATTTTCTTGCTCTGCAGAATCGGCTTCCTGGGATTTCAGCTTCCCAACCGCTTATCTCTCAAGTCCCTGGACGCAGCAACCGGCGTTCCTCGCGCTCCTGCAGGCAAAACCGCTGCGCTTGGGAGGGCGCAGCCGATTCTGCAACAACCCCTCAAGTCCCTGGACGCCGCAACCGGCGTTCCTCGCGCTATTGATGCTTCCGCATAGTCAGCAGGGGCTTGGTCGGCCGATTCTGCAACCCAAGAAAATCATGGTAAAACACACCATGATTTTCGCCGGGTGAAGCCAAGGCCGACCAGGCCCCTGCTGACTGCCCGAACAATCTCAGTAGCGCGAGGCACGCCCCCCGTTGCGGCGGCCTTCGTCCGCAAACCCGAAGCACTCCGTGAATATCACGTTGCACTTCAGATTGTACTTCTGCTTTATCTCGTCCATCGCATCTTCGACGATCTCGCCGAACGTCTCAGATTCGCAGGTCGCACGCGCGTTCACGATAATCGCAATGGCGGTATACGGCTGCTGTAGCTTGCGCTCATATTCCAGGTCGTAATCCACACCCACGATGGAGCATTTCACGAAGTCATCGCCTTCACCAGCAGCGAAAAGCTTCAAATGCGGCACGTTGCGCTTGGCCTCGATGAGCCCATCGCGAATAGCCTCCATGAAATCTTCCACCACGGCATTGAAATCGATGTTGCGCCCGTCACGCTCTTTAGCGAAGAAGCGGCGGTTGTACCAGCACATCTGAGCCTCGGCGGCATCGAACTCCTCGGAGTCCAATCCCAAATCCCGCGGCTGGGCGTTGGCTTCATGGGAGAGCAGGTAGTCCACGAGCTCGGGCACACCCTCTCCGGTGCGAGCCGAGATGGCCATGACCGGCGTATCGGGGTAGGCGCGACGAATGAAATCCAGGTCCGCCTGCTTCTCGTCTTCATCCACCAGATCGCACTTGTTCAAAACGATGAGGTCGGCCTCCAGCAGTTGCGCGTTCAAGAGGAAACGCATCTCCTCGGGCAGATGGATGTCCTGACGAGCGTCTCCGGGAAGCATCATGCGCAGGCGCATGGGATCCACCAGGCAGGTGAGGGGCAACAGGTCGAAACGGCCCGGATACTCGTCTTTCAACGTGAGGTACACATGGTCCAGCGCGCCAACGCCCGCACCGGGAATATCGGAGATCACGATGTTCGCTCCAGCTTGAGCCAAGCGATCGATGGCTGTGACCAGGTCCTCGGTGACATAGCAGATGCAATCGCCGGTGATCTCGCTGATGTCTACGTCGGCTGTGCGCGTGAAATCCGCATCCACGAGGTTCTTCGCCCCCAGGTCATTGGCGATAACCGCCGCATGGCCAGGTTGTCCCTGGCTGCGCAGACGCTCATTGATGTTGCGCGCCATGGCGATCATGGTGGTGGTTTTCCCCGCGCCCAAAAAGCCGCTGACGATCATATACTTGGTAGTCATTGCCTCTCGTTTCCACGCTCGAATTGCACAGCCGTTACTTTACCATGAGTACGCGGCAAACCTGTCATATATTCGACTATGTCTAATATCATTTCACAAACGGTGGTGCGTGAAACGCAGATGGACTGCCTGCAAACGCATCAACTATCTAAGCCATAACGAATAAAATGCGCGAAACACACACTCCGTGGTCAAACCACCCCTCCAGTCTGACTGCAAAAGGGTTCAGCTTAGAGTCCAAGCCTCCGTTTTGTCGCCCTAGGTCGATGGCAACAGCAGATACTCAATTCATCAAATCGCATTTTCCCAGGTCATCGAACCGCATCAAATAATAGGGCATTCCCGATCTACCGGAAATGCCCTATATCCCATCCCGTCAAGTCAGACTGGAGGGGTGTTTTGACCATTGGGGCTTACAATTCGCATCAGCGCTAACGTAGCCAGCTGCTCACGGTTGCCTCCGATGGATAATCGCGAGCCACCAAGCGCGGCGACGTCCGCAGGTAGGCTACTTGCCCAGCTGCTCCATCAGGATGTTGTTGGTCTCCAACCAGCTTTCCACCGTGCCGGTATCGAAGCCATCGGACGGGTCGATGACCAGGGCGTACATCTCCTCTTCCTTGAGCACGGCATCCAGCGCATCGGTCAGCTGGATCTCCCCGCCCACACCCGGCTGCACGTCAGCCAGAAGCTCCATCACCCGAGGCGACAGCAGGTACCGGCCGAACACCGCTAAATTCGACGGCGCATCGGCAGGCGCGGGCTTTTCCACCAGGGAATCGATCTTCCACACGTCCTCGGACACGGGCGCACCCGCAATCACGCCGAAACGATCGACCTCATCTTCAGCCACCGGCATAACAGCGATCACGCTGGCGCCACCGTGGGCGTCGGAGACCTCCTGCATGCGGGGAAGCATCTTATTATTAGGCACCAGCACATCGCCTAGAAGCACGTAAAAAGCCTGGTCACCGGTTTTCTCTGCGGCACACCGCACCGCATGGCCCAGACCTAAGGCCTCATCTTGGTACACATAGCTCACGTTCATGGCACCCACGCGCTCCACCTCGTCGGCATAGGCGTCCTTGCCACGGGCGCGCAACAGCGCCACCAGCTCCGGATCGGGAGTGAAATGATCCTCGATCACCTTCTTGGAGCGGCTATTGATGATAACCACCTCATCGGCAGCGCTTGCCAGGCCCTCTTCCACCACATATTGAATGGCAGGACGATCCACCACAAGCAGCATCTCTTTGGGCTGTGCTTTAGTCGCGGGAAGAAAACGGGTACCCAAGCCAGCGGCAGGAATCAAAGCCTTCATGGGATTATCCTTTCGAAAGATTGCCGATTATGACGAATTATATAACGTTCGGTGGATTTTATGTGTCCTGTTTTGTTGAAGAGGGTAGATATCCCCAAGGTCACCGTGCTAGAATCATCCCAATCTCAGAATACATATTTGCTTAAGGAGGCGAGCGGGGCTATGGATTTAGCGCAGCAAGCAAAGATCATCGATTCCATTCACGACACTCTGAACGATTTCGTGGGGATGAAGCTGCGGGTTAAAGCCAACATGGGGCGCTCTAAGATCGTGGAAAGCGTGGGGACGCTGACCCAGGTTCACCCGAAGCTCTTCATCATGGAGATGGATCGCAAGCGCGGCCGCACGGCGCGTCAGTCCTATCAGTACGTTGACGTGTTGACCGGCATGGTGGAACTCTCCCAGGACGGCGAGCCCATCTTCGAGCCGTTCATCATCGAGTCCGAGAGCGAGATGACGCTCATGATGACCGATACTACGATTTCCGCCACCAGCACTTCGGTGGAAAAGCAGCTTCTGCCGTAAAGAGGCAATTAGGGTATTTCGAGCATATCGAAGTTTGGGCCCATCCTAGCGGATGGGCCCTTTTTTGCCGAACCATCGATACTGATTGTTCGCAGGGATTAATAGCGATTGTGCACCGCCTCGGCTGCCCCGCGAAGGTCACACACTTCGAAACGCGTACCGTCATCCAAGATCACATGCCCGTTCAACAGCCCGAAAACCTGGTGCTGGTCGGTCACGATGAGCTTCAGGTCCGTCAGATCGCAACGGTCGATCTGCGGCGTGAACACCAGGTCAAACCTCCCTTCATCATCGGTCATATGCCAAGGCTCCATGAGAGCGTAGCGCGCGCCGATGCGCTTGGCGGTGGGGTTAGGTTCCGGAATGCCGAAATCCACGCGCCCCAGCTTATGGGCCACGCCGTCCACGAACACCATGTTCTCGCTTGCAGCCGAAGTGTCGCCGAAACCGTAACCCAGGTTCAACGCTAACCGATGCCCCTGCTGCCAGCCTTGGGCCACCGCCCAATACCAGATGTTATCGTAGGTCCAAACACCCCGGCCCCAGTCCAGAAGGCCGAAAGATTCGCCTTCGCGGAAATCGTGATGCAAATCGCCCACCGTGAAGCCGCCAACGGCATCCATGCCGACGATCTTCTGGTTGTAGTAAAACGCCTTGGGATCCTCCGCCCAAGGAGTGGCGATGACCATGGAATCCTGCGGCTCGCCCGAAAGCACCGCTTCTATCTCGATGGGCTGGCCATCCTTGAAATCGCCGAACACCCCATGAAGCCGCCGAAGACCGCCAGCCACCTCATAGGTGATCTGGGCTTTCTTGTCGGCGAAACGGGTCACGCCCTCGCTGGAGGTGTTGGGAAGCCCCAAGCGCCCCATCGGGAAGGCCCCCATGGTGCTCTTGGTGATGAACGTACCCGCACCGAAATCCATAAGCGAGATGGATGCTAGCGAGAGATATCCCAGGTCGCTCACTGTGAACGCCACGGCATAGCTGTCATCGTTGATCAGGTAGTAGTCCCATTCCTTGATGCGCCAGTTCGGTGCCGCGATAGCCGCGCGATCGTATTGCAATACCGGCGCGGTGGCATAACCGGCCTGGACAAGCGTACCCGCCTCGTTCAAAAGCGGCCCTGGCGCTTCGATGCGCACCTGCGCTTGCGCGGTCGATCCAAGAGTCCCTGCAGATCCAACCATGACGACCCCTCCTGACATAACGCCTGTCGGAATAGCAGCCCCATCATACCGCGACGAAGCGTCTGGCCCGCATACGGTAGGAAAAGTGACAACAAGAGCGGAAGCCTCACC
This sequence comes from uncultured Eggerthellaceae bacterium, assembly GCA_964553375.1. GTDB lineage: Bacteria > Actinomycetota > Coriobacteriia > Coriobacteriales > Eggerthellaceae > UBA9715. The sequence goes on from CAZKKN010000008.1 coordinate 21,841, forward strand.
GCCTCAAAGCGACTGCACGACCTGCAACCCGCCGCATCACCACAGAGGAGCATGCGCCTTGGAGAGCTCACCACAGGAAAGATGTTTTCGGCACATTATTTCAAATCCCAACTTCCACCCAATTCTCTATGGCAAGATCGGGGATGCACTTGAATTCCCTTACGTTATTCGTGACCAATATCGCGCTATGGGCTAAAGCGCAAGCCGCGATCATATAATCATTTGACCCGATAGTGCGACCTTCAGATTCCAAATAGGCCCGGATACGTGCATATTGATTCGCGCATATGTCGTCGAAAGGAACCACTTCGAATGGCAGAAGCAAAGACTCGACCTTCAAACGGCTGCGGACAGGGTCCTGCGACTTCAAGGCTCCAACAAGCAACTCGGCCTTAACCACAGAAGGCACCTTGAATAGATTCGCGTCACTTTGCCTCAACAGCTTCAGCGCTTCTGAATTCTTCCCTCGAAGAAAATCGATGAAGATATTGCTGTCTATCATATACATGGCAACACCTCACGCAGGCAAAGGGTCGATTTGCTCAGGGGCATAGTCTTCAACTTCGGGAAAATCTGGGCAGCTACCATAAAGGTCCCAGTAATTAACCGGCCATCCCTTTTCCCAGCCCCTTCGATTGCCCTCATGGCGGTCCTCCAACACCTCCCGCGCATAGGCCGAGATTGAAAGGTTCGCCTTCTCCGCATCTTCGCGAAGCGCCTTCATAGCAGCTTCGTCCATATAAAGCGATAGTTGTGCCATGGCAACTCCTTCCCAAGACAAGTATATATACAAGTATATCAGATTCATGGGTTGTTTTCTTCCCGATCAGCAACGTTTGCATGGCGATTCGGACTAGAATGGCCATAAAGAACCCCGGAGTGAAGGAGCACCGATGGATGCAGGGATGACGCGCGAGGAGGCCTTTGCGCTTCTGCAGGAGCACAACAAAGAGCCGTTTCATCTGGAGCATGGCGAAACGGTAGAGCAAACCATGCGCTATTTCGCGCGGGAGCTGGACCCGGAAAACGAGGAGTTCTGGGGCATCGTGGGGCTGTTGCACGATTTGGACTGGGAAGAGCACAGCGACGACCCGGCCCAGCATACGGTTTACGCGGCGGCGGACATCGCTGAGGCCGGCGGTACTCCGGAGCTCATCCGCGCCATCCAGTCCCACAATTTCGGCCACAACCCAGAGCTGCCAACGCCAGAGCTGCAGATGGAGAAGGTGCTATATGCCACCGAGGAGCTCACCGGGCTCATCGGAGCCGCTATCTTGATGCGCCCGTCGAAGAGCGTCATGGACTTCGAGGTGAAGTCGCTGAAGAAGAAGTTCAAGGACAAAGGATTTGCTGCCGGCGTGGACCGCAACACCATCCGCGCTGGCGCCGAGATGCTGGGCTGGGAGCTGGACGAGCTTTTCGATCGCACCATCCAAGCGATGCGCTCCTTCGCCCCCGACCGCCATACCTTCGCCGGTTAGCGCGAGGCTAAGGCTAGGCGCCCAAATACGTGATTCCTCCGTGTTTGCCCGGTGCCCGCTTGACAAACCTCTGTGCCGAACGCACAATTGATTCCTGCGCGAAAGCGCTGCACACGTGGGGATGTAGCTCAGCTGGGAGGCCGAATCATCCGTAAACGCGCCCCTGGCGCAACGGTGCTCCTTGGGCTAAACTTTGACAACTGGATATTATACCTTACACGGGGCCTTAGCTCAGATGGGAGAGCGCGGCGTTCGCAATGCCGAGGTCAGGGGTTCGATCCCCCTAGGCTCCACCAGTAATTTCAGGGCTTCCAAGATTGCTTGGAAGCCCTTTTTTGTTATGCCATACATATTTCGCTCCTTTCCTTCTTAGCTTTATCAAAGACATGAGACGTCTCGTTTATCAGAGCATCAGCTTGCTCTCCAGAGAACGGGGTCTCAAGTTCTTGAACCGCATCCTCCCATTCCATTTTCGGGTCTTGCTCCCGAATCTCGAATACGGCTTCGTGGAAGTTCAAGTCGTTCAACTCTTCCTTCGTTTCCTTTTCGGTCAGCATCACCGTATATCCTTCCTCTTCGAGTATCCGCTTATTCGCATGCTCCATGAACTGCTCGTACGAGAAGCTCAGCTTCAGCTCGATCTCGTATCCTCGCTTCACCCGTATCTCGTCTATGAGCTGGCATATGACCATTCGCTTCTGGTCTCTATCGCATGCATCGAACATTTCATCGAACCCGACGAGCTTGTTATGTGCTGATTGCGCGTTCTTCCTCGCCATCTCAATCGACGCTTTATCCGCATTGATCCGAGCAAGCTCACAGACACCTTCTTCTATCGCATCCTGCGCGTCCTTGATCATTCCGCTCAAAAGCTCTGGCTCGAAGCTGCTCTCGCCGTTTATCGCCTTCACGACTTCCCCTTTAAGGGTAGCGAGCTCTCGCTCCTTCGTTTTCATGGAGCGCTCGACTTGCGCGATCCTGCTCTCTTGGGCCTTCAGTTCATTCGAATAGCGTTCTTCCGCTATCTCTTCTACCGAGGCTTTCGTCAGCATCCTTAGAAGCCTCCTCACGGCCTCAGAGACCGCCTCATCGATCCTTTTGGCGGAGTATCCCGTCTGGCCATCGCATTCTTCCTTATGGCGCATGCGGTTGTAGCAGACATAGCGCCATGTGCGCTTTATGTAGTAGCTGCCGTCTTTGCGCTTGCGTTTGCCGCCGGAGGTCGATGTGATCAGTCGGGCACCGCAATGGGCGCAGAATATATTGCCGGTGAGAAGGCAGTTCTTCGCGATTTTCCTCGGAACCCGTCTCTTCTCCTGATACTCCATGGTCCTTTGGGCCATGATCTCCTGCGCATTGAAGAAGGTCTCGTCGTCGATGATGCGCAGATGCTCGAAAGGATCCGACACGCCATCCCCGCATCTGAGGATTCCTCTGTACGCTGGATTCTTGAGGATGTTCTTGATGGTCGGGCTAACGAAGTTCTTGCCCTTCCTGTTGCGGATGCCCTCTTCTGTCAGTCTACGGGCGATCGACTGAGTTCCTAGCCCGTGGTTCACGTAAAGATCGAATATGTATCTGACTATGGAGGCTTCGTAATCATCGATCTCGATGTCATAGACCGGCCGCCCTTTCTTGTTGATCCGTCCTTTGTGAACTAAACGGTAACCGTATGGGGCAACTCCGCCTTTGAAGCGGCCTTCTAGCACGATCTGTTCCATGCGTGACTTCGTTCTGATGGAGGTCTTGATGGATTCGCCTGATGCGTTCCAGAAGCGGATATAGTTAAGGAGCTTGCTATGTGAGTATCGAACCTTTGCTCGCCCTCATGCACGCTCCAAACCTCAATGCCGTGCCTTACGAACCACTCCACGACAAATGGCGTCTCGTCATCCTTTCTGCCCAGCCTATCGAACATGAATACGAGAAGTACATCGAATTCGTCTCGAATCGCCATCTCCTGAAGCTCAACGATGGCATCTCGATCCTTGGCCGACTTCTTGAAGCCCGAGACACCCTTCTCATAGAACTCCTTGACGATATTCCAATCGTCCTGCTTCGCTGCGAAATCCCTGCAACAGGTCTTCTGCATAGGGATGTCATCCTTCTCCACCTGTCCGATGGTGGATACCCTGTATAGGCATGCAACACGCTTCATGAGATCACCGTCCTCTGACAACGGCAATCGGTTCATTCAGTTGTGAAGGTGCCAAGGCTTTGCGACTTCGCTCGTGAGGTTACCCTCTCTGCTCCAGGGTGAACAGGATGGGATTTCTTGCTTTCTTGGACTTGACTGCTGCAAAAGCCTACGAGGAGGAGCCTTTTTGCATTTTGGAGAGTTGAGCTCGGAGTCGTTCCGGCTTGGTTTTCTTGAGAAAATGATGCAGTTACATGAGATGTTTCGGTTTTAGCAAGGCTTAAGCTGCCTAAGAGCAAATAATCATTGTGATTCGCGTTCATCTTTCATCAATCAACCATCCGATATTGCACGTGCTTTTAGAGAGCGCAACATACGCTCTCATCTATTCGGACAGTTATACGTGGATAGGTGAAAGTGCTAGCTAAGAATCTAACTATATCTGTTCTCGCTTATTTCGCCAATCTTCGCATGGTAGATTACTGCAAAGCCATTCCTCGAACTCCCAAGGACCATCAAATGTCCCTAGCAAGATTGGCTCATCATCAATGATCGTTGTCACTTTGAGGCATTCATCGGAGCCCCTTAGATGCCCCTCTTCAATGGCTGGTTCTATAATGCAACTTGCGACCTTGGAAGGGCTACCAAAGAACTTTTCGCAATTATTCATTTATTGACCGCCTATCTCGAATCAACCACCGACTCAGAGGCGGACCTGTTTAGACAGAGGGCATCCACCCTGATCTATCACAATCATGCAACATACCATTTCTAGTAGCCACGTGAAGTAGATGCCCTCCTACCCAGCTACTAGAAATATGGGCATGCTGAAATAACGCGCATTCGCACGCTGCATGATTGTGACAAATATATTCTACCGCTTCCAGAAAGTGCTGGACATATTGTCATTACAAGGATGGTAGGAAATCATCAATTCTATGACTTAGACTACGCGGTATATGATAAAAACTAGAATGGACTACCAGTAATCATCAAGAATGTCCCGTAAATTGTTCTTGGCTAACATCAAGCTGTATTGGATGGATCGTTCAGAACAGTTTTCTATCTCAGCTATCTCTTTGCTAGACAAGCAATCTTCGTAGCGCATAATAAAGCGTCTCTTCTGTTTTTCCGGGATCTGGTCAGGCATGAAGCGGAGTGCCTTATGCTCATATTCCTGAATTAGTATCTCTTCCGGATCTAAAACATGATCGTTATAAGGAATAAATCGGTCCGGTATCGCATCTAGATGTACACAGTGCCGAGACTCACGCCGCTCAATTCTCCAAAACTCCCTTTGTAGTTCTTGAATTAGATCGAAGACCTTCCTGCTGACTTGCACACGAACTACATTTCCAGTGGAGTCTGTAAAGCGTACAGTAAATATCTTTGTTGATTGATTGACCGATTCGGTATCGGTTTCATAAAAGCGGGGCATGCAACTCCCTTCTTTCGATCATGAAGGGTTGCTGCAAATTAGTCCCTTCTTAAAGATGGGACAAAAACCCGAAGAATCCGAAGTCGGACAGCGCGTTCTTTTTGCGAGTAGCAGAACGCATAAAGCGAGTGGCTGTTTACGAGAGTGTGTAGAAGTGAGTAGTTAGTGTGCAGCGAGATGTTTCTAGACCAAGATTAGGAGAAGACCTCACCATATAACTACAGATCTTTATCTTAAAAGTGCAATTAGCGGGATTGTGGATGTGTAGATTATTTATGCCTTAGATACCCTGCGATTTGCATCTCTACTACGCGCCACCCTCATGCATCCGTATACTGCCCCAATAAGGATATATGCGCACACAGTCATTATTGACCAAATGTTTCCGGAGGCAAGCGAAGGCAGGAGCATTGCTATCGCATGTAGCAACATCAGAAAGAAGAAAACATAAGCAGTCTTCTGAATACGTTTCCAAGTAACGGATCGCATGTTGCATTTAATCGAATTGAGCGATGTTATTCCAAGGATGACCAATAGTATTGTCAGGATTATCGCTATAGACATGGATACCGTAACATTGGCTCTTCCCAAAGCATTGAATCCCTGCATCATAAAGCTTGGCGCATACGCTGCGATATGGCTAAAACCAAGTATGCAACCCATTATGGATAATTCACTGCGTATAGGTCTTAAGCGCTTAGATAAAGTCGAATCAGGAGGAAGAGCTCCTATGACCATAACAACTGTGAACATAGCAGCAACAAGTGTTCCTCTGCGAAAAATGACAATGAAGGCCTGGGTTAAAAAACCTGGCAAATCAATGGGAATACCTGCTATCGAGACATAGCAAAGCACAACCAGCCCTAGATAATAAAATCCGGCGTGCTTTGCTATGCTCGATGCGAGAAAGAAGGAAAGCATGGCAATAATGAGTATGAAGAAAATGCATAGCATGATCTTTCCTTTTGCGGAGACCGGAGGCCGACTTTAGGATTCGGTCTCCGGTCTCCTTTGGGGGGAGAGAGGCACCCTGCGCCCTTTCAGGCACAGGGTGAAGGGGAAGGCTAAACTCCAGCTACTACGTAAAATGCATAACGAGATATCAACACTGCAATCGCTATACATATGAAAATGACGACCGACACTTCTTTCCCTTCCTTTTTCCAGATGAAGGGAAGGATGGTGGCAGCGAGCGCAACCACCAAGGCGATGATCTGCATTATGAAATCAACACCGATGCTGATGAAGAACACGGCCTCCAGAAGGGCAACGCAAGCAAAAAGGCCGTATAAGATGCAGGAGGTTTTCCCGGCAGCGCTCTTCACCTCTGAGGAGTAGTCGAGCATTCGCACAAGCGCCGCGCCAATGGCTAGGTCGCCTACTGCGAATAGCAGTACCGTTTGCCATGATGCCCATGCCTCCACGGTTCCGTAAGACATATAGGCCAAGCCGGTTACGATGGCGAAGGCTAGTCCGCAGACCGCGCAAATGATCCGCACCGGCTTCAGGGCGGCGTTCTTCACTTTGCCGACGATGAGGTCGACCAGCACGGCGATGCCAAAGAGCACGGTCACGTACCCTTCTTGGGCAATTCCGGCCGCCGGATTAGCGAACGCCAGGAACATGCGCTCGAAACGACCCAGATGAAACATCAGGGCAATGCCGCCGATTGCGAGCAGAATGAGCGCTATCAGCGGAAGAAGCCAGGGCTTCTTCTTGTCTATAGTCGGGGGAAAGAAGGCAGCAAAAACGTAGCTGCCTGCTGCAAGACCCCCAAGTATCGTAAATACGAATAATGGAAACTCAGAAAACATAGTTTGCCTCCTTGATATCGGACTGATCTATTGCAGGTAGTAGATGCTCGGCTTCGTACCTGCGTCTTCGTTGATCCGAACATGCTCACGTGAGGCTATAAGTTTCGACACCTCCGAGTTGGGATCATCAAGATCGCCCCAATACCGTGCCCTTCCAGGACATAATTGCATGCATGCAGGGCTCTCTCCACGGGAGATGAGGTTCTGACAGAACGTGCATTTCTCGACGGTGCCTCCGTCATGGGCTGGCGCGTCAGCCTCGCCTATAGACAGATCGAGGTAGTAATTAACTTGTCCGGGGAGCTTGGTTCGCACCCCTTCATAAGGGCATGCGATTATGCACGAGCCGCATCCGATACACGCGTCGGAATCGACCGTGACGATTCCTGTCTCGGAATCTTTTTGCGTAGCCCCCGTCGGGCAGACGGGTAAGCAGGCGGGATTCTCGCAATGCTGGCATTGCATGGGCAAGAAGCCGAGCTCGCAGTTGGGATACACGCCTGACGCGGTGTCGAAGGTCTCTCCGCCTTCGTTGTAAACCTTAAGATAGGCTACGTCTTCCGGCATATTGTTGGCGACTTTGCAAGCTGCTTCGCAGGTGTGGCAGCCAAAGCAGCGGGTCAAGTCGACGACCATTCCATAATGAGTCATGGCTAGGCCCTCACTTTCTCTACACCAACGGCAACATCATTGAAAGCCGAATTGGGGATCATCTGGTTGTATTCGCTACAAGAAAGGTTTGCCAAGTGGCCATCCTTGTACTCGAAATCGTGGAAGCTTCTCTTTGATGCGAGCATCTTGCGTGGAAGCCCCGGATTGATCGCGGCAACGAGCGTAACGTCTCCGAAATCGTTGAACAGGCGCACGGTATCACCTTCGGCGATTCCCAATTCCTTCGCGTCTTCCGGGTTGATCTGCACCACTGGCTCCGGCTCGTAGACCTTGATGTAGTCGACGTCCCACCACTGGGTGTGGGTGCGCGTCCTCATATGTTGGGAGAACAGGTAGAACGGGTAATCTCCCTTGCGCTCGGTGCTTTCGGCGTAGGCGTATTTCGCGGGTTCCCAGTAGGGCAGAAGCTCCTTGCTCATGTCCATGTCCTGACCCACGTAGTACCACGGAGTCGGGTTGTCTTCGTAAAGCTTGAACTTGCCGGTCGATGTCGGGAATACCCCGCCCTCGAAGGATATGAACTCCTTGTCGCCCGGGAAGTGTTTCAGATTCTTCTCCCGCTTCAAGTTCTCCCACGACACGCCTATGGCTTTCGCGGCATCGGTGTCGAGCATCATGTCGGCATACTCTTCGATCGTGAAATCGAAGAAATCGCCGTAGCCCATCCGTTCAGCGATAAGCTTCGTGATGTCAAAATCGCTCTTGGACTCGAATTGCGGTTCGAGACATTGCTCCTGAAGCATGAAGAACGGCGTGCTTCCCAAGTCGCTCCCGAAATCGGTCGTCTCGAACCAATGGCAAACGGGGAGAAGGATGTCTGCATACTTCGCAGTCTCCGACATCACCATCTCGGCCACCACGACGAAATCGAGCTTCTTCATCCAGTCGACTACATCGTTGCGGTTCGAGCTGGTAGTTACCGGGTTCACGCCCGTGATATAGACGCTCTTGAGCTCATAGGGCTGACCTGCGAACTGATGCGTTTCTAGAACCTCTGTTACGGTTCCCTTAGGCATATTGATCATAGCAGCGCCCTGGGCAGGATTGCCGGCCTTATCCACGGGCATGTTTGCCAGAGTGCCATCTACGAAAAACGATCCCATGCTCATGGTATATCCAAGACCCGCGCCTGGCTTTGCGATGTTGCCTGTGAAAGCAGACAGCATATACATGGGCCAGTAGTTATAGTGCCCATTGAGGTAGTGGTCCGGACCGAACATGATGAAAGTCGACACAGGGCTGTCCTCGGCGTAGGTGCGAGCAAGCTCCTTTATCTCGTCCGGCGACACGCCCGAGTATTCCGACGCCTTCTCTACCGGATACTCGGATATGGCTTGTTTAACCATGTCATAGACCAGCGATACGGGTATTCCGTTCACGTCGCTACGGCTTACAAGCGATGGCTTTTGGGCTGAGGTCAGCGGTGCAGGAGCATTGGTCGCCTCATCCCAAACCACAGGCGGATCAACCGGCTCTTCCTGTCCCGTCATCATGTTAATCGTTGTTTCGGTCGGAGTAACGCCAAGGTCGCTCATGCGCAAGAACTGTCCATCCGCCTTGACGAACAATGGAGCTTCTGTAGACGACCTTAAAAACTCCTCATCTTGCCAATTCTTCTCAAGGATGTAATTTAGTGCTCCGAAGGCAAGTGCGCCATCAGCAGAAGGCTGCACGCCTATGAACTTGTCCGCCTTTCCGGCGTTTGCGTTGAACATCGTGTCTATGACGATGTACTTTGCACCGTTCTCTTTCGCATCAAGTATGAAATGCATGTTCTGCGGGGTCGATATCGTGGTATCGGCACCCCAGCAGATGAAGGTTTTAGCATTTAACCAATCGGCAGGTTCGTTCTGCTGTGCGAACGCGCTAGACCCGGTGACTTTATTTGCTGCGTATGATAAGGCTTGGTCGTAGCATCCGTTTAGCATTCCCATTCCAAGAACGTTCTGAAGCCGCGTGGTTACGGAGGCCTTGATCATGCCGCAGTTTCCGGAATTAGTTGCGATCAGTATAGAGCCGGGCCCATAGGCATCCGTGTATTCTGTCCACTTCTGCGCAATTTCATCGATAGCTTCGTCCCAGCTGATGCGCTCGAATTCGCCTTCGCCGCGTTCTCCTGTACGGCGCATCGGGTACTGCAGACGCTCGCCGCTGTATACACGCGCGGCATGGGTCATGCCCTTGCTGCAGATGCGGTTGTAGCGCGGATCGCAGAGCTCTGCGGCCTTAGTGCGAACCACCTGCCCATCTCGTACATGCACATCCAGACCGCAATGAGTCGCACAACCTCCGCGGCAGACACCGGACATAACCTGATCCGAAACGGCAGTCGTAGTGCCGGTCGGAACAAGGCTTGTTGTAGTGGCTGAGCAACCTCCTAGCACACCCAGTGCCGCCGTTGCTGCCATTCCACCAACGAAGCTTCTGCGGGTGATGCCATTGCCCATGACTTTGCTTTTCGTCATGTTCTCCTCCTCTCGGATAAAGCCACTTCTCGCTGATATCATTCTGTGGTCGGGAGAACTGCGGCGAAAGGATTTTCGAGTTGCAGCGGAGGAGAATAAAGTTGACATCTTGAAAGCCAATTGACTTATCGACTGTACTAGCGGAATTACCACTTGCTCGGAAAGCTCTCTACTAGAACATGATGCATCGAAGGTTTATTACTGGAGCAGTGGCTCTACTCCAACATCGCTAAATTGCTTCTCTACATCCCGAGTCGCCTGATATCGGAAAAGCGATGGGGCTCCAGTTCTTTCTCCGGCAATAAATCGAAAATGCTCCTCATGCTATCAGATTCTAACCCCCCGTTACCACAATGGAGAAGAAGGGCTGAATAGGTTCTTCGCAGGTCAAGAAGCATTTACTGGTTATCTCGTGCCCCTAGGTCGACGATATCCTTAATCGCTTTTAGGAACTTTTATTTCTGGCGAGCATTCAATTATTGTCTAATACATCATCAGTTTTAGTGCAGGGGACCATTCATTGACATGAATGGTCGACGCAATCTTGAAATAGCGGCCGATCTATTCAAGGCGACAAGGGTGCAATTTGTATTTCCTGATGAAAGCCTTGTGAGACTACCAGCTGACGATATATACTTATCAAATATATATCGTCAGCTGGTTTAGCGCGATTGACGAAGACAGACTGCTTTACGATTGCACAGGAGAATCTTTTTTTACTCCTGTAGAGATACAAAGCATTCGACAAAATCGAAGGACGACGCCTCCATGGATGATCTGACAGAAAGTCATTTTTGGGCGATGCTTGATCAAGAGAGCCAGGCAGTTCTCGAAAACAACAGCACTATCTCCACCTATTCGAGAGGGCTTTCGTTTTTACACTATCCATCGGATCCGCTCCTTGTCCTTGATGGCATCATCTGCCTAACCACCTTCGACCGCACCAATATGATCCTCGTACCGGGCGATATGGTGCTTTCCCCCGACTTCCGTCCGCAAATATCATATACCGCCGCTATGACGGACGCTGATCTCTCATCGCTATATAGCAATCAGCGATGGCAGTGCATATCCGAAGTCAAAATAGCCATATTCAATCCAGATGCCGTCAGCGGTCTTCTGGAATCGAATCAAAGCTTCACAAGAGCCGTCTTAAACTGCCAACTGAATCTATTAGGGCAAATGTCTTTTCTACAGGCGAATCTCTATCACTATTCTGCATACCACGCTGTCAGATATATCATGCGCCTGTGTCAGATTTATGGCATAGGCAACCTCACCCATGCCCAGATTGCGATGCTTTGTAGTAGAAATCGATCTACTGTAACCCAAGCCATCCACGAAATATGTCTTGCCGAACCTGACTTTTTCGGCAGCATCGACGAATCCTCCGAAATGGACCGGCCTTGAGAGAATAGGATAGCGGACGCAGCCATGGACTAGCATCCGCTATAGGAGTCACCGCAAAACGCCCGATCTCTAAAGTCCAAACTTGGTCTAAGCCCCCTGATCCAACTGCTTGAAGGTATTGTCCTCCAAATGCGGAAGAGACAGCTGTTTGCATCTTTCGAGTTCCGCATTGAAATCCTTTAAGGCGCGAACCGCCTCACAGTCAGCTAAAGGCTCTTCTGTCCCATCCACACCGATCCGTCTTTCATCCAAGGCCCATGATCTGGCCTGCTCTGTAAATACGGTATCCAGGTCAACGAATGCAGCCACAGCCGCCGCTATCTGCGGATAAAGAACAGTTGTCTTGCCCTTGCGGATTTTATCGGCAAAGGGTTGTACCCATCGCGACAGATGGCTCGCAAGAAATGAATGCTGCAATTCCATCGACGATGCAAATTCGACAAGATTGTCCCGCCTTAAAACTTCTAAGGAACGTTCAGCCATGATTGACATAAATCCCAACTCCAATGAGATATGGTCATCGGGAACCCTCGGGTATTTGGCAGGCAAGACTCCTTCGCCGCGATACACCTTCCTTACTGCAAGCGTTGTCTCATCGAAATAGCCTCCGTCTTCAGAGCGATAGGCCGATTCGGCCAAGGGGGCAGACCCCTTATCAAAACTGAAGAAGATACGCGTATATTCCGAAAGCGCCGAATCGAGAAAACCGTCATCGCCCAACCGCTTTTCCTTTACCTGCCCAATGTAGGCCATATAACGGTTAAGGGTCTTATCATCTGAGCCGTATTCATCAATGGCGTCCTGTGCCGCTTGGGAACATAGGATTTCCAGCAACTCTTCTGTTGGCTCGCCGCCTAATGCTTTGCTGAACAGGGTATAAAGGTATGCACGGCTTAGGCTAAGCGCCTCAACCACCAATTCATCTTGAAGCATTTCGGAACTTGCCACAGTCCACCTCATTCTGTTTGTAAAAACATAAAACCGTGTTTCCTAAAAGCTAGAATGTCACCTCTCGATATTCTTCGCTAAAGGCTGCATCTCGGGGTTTAATGATGAGATTGGGATGTGTATGCGAGGAGCTGGGCAAAGCAGCTATATCGCTAGTGCAATCCATACCATACTTGCGTTTCAGGTCATCAATCTCACCGAAATCAATTGCGCGACTGGGGCAAGCGCCCAGACAAACCGGCTCCATGCCCTCCTCGCGTAAAGCCTTGCAGGTATCGCACTTCACGACAACGCCTTCGTCTTGTAAAAACTGGGGTGAATGATACGGACATGCCATTATGCACGAGCGGCAACCTACACACTTGTCATCATCATGCAATACCGTTCCATCAGATGCCTTATGCATGGCACTTGTTGGGCAGCTTGCAACACATGCCGCATCATCGCAATGATTGCAAGATACCGTTAAAGAATATCCCTCCACATTCGGATATGTGCCTGTCTCATAACGGGCAACTCTTCGGGGAGACACTCCCACCATTCCTAGATCAAGGCGGTTTTTGCACGCATACACACATGTCCCACAACCGGAACACCGCGACATATCAACATAGAATCCAACGCTCATTAGCTATCCTCCTTCGCCTTAAGCCTCATCAATTGTGAAAAGATCCTTCTCACAATCCGGCACTACAGGACGTCCTGTATATTTCTCGATGGCAACGATTCCGTTGTTATAGCCAGAAAGTCCTGCCATATAGTTGCTGCGGACAGCAGGCGTGATGACATTCACGGCACCTCCACGATCGATCCAGCTATCGGGATCGGACTCGTCCAAATCGAGTGTGCCGCCTTCGGCCAGACCAACGCATCCGGGCATTGTGCCTTCCATGAGAACCACTTGACGGAGAATGGCAGCTCCTGTGGGATTTGTTATCTTGGCCGTATCGCCCGTTTCAAGTCCCAGATCCGCAGCATCGGACGGATTGATGTACAAAGGATGCGGATAGCATTCCTGGCTGAGATTGGAATACCTGCTGGAGTGCGACCCAACCGCAGGGTGGAAGGTGTAAAGCAAATAGGGATAGTCACCCTTGATCTGCTTATCCCAGTCCGAGAATGTCTTTTCGTAGCCCATGGTCGGCTCGAAATAGTTCGGATATGGCTTACAGAGATTATTGGGATCAACGAAGTTCGGTGTGTTGAAATTGTCTGCCTTCACCTGGCTGTAAATCTCGAATAAGCCGCTTGCAGAACTGCGAGGGTTGGCCACAGGATCCTCTATGAACTTCCTATAGCTGCGATCGGCAATAACGTATTCGTCATCCTTAGAACGTGGAACCTGATATCCGCCCTGCTCTATGAACTTTTCGAACTCGACAACACCTTCTTGTGGCTCAAGGTCCACGCCGTATTTATCGATAACTTCCTGGGTAAAGGTGACAAGAGGCATCTGGGTTTTATCCGGAAGAATATAACGACCCCCCGCAATCGCCTCAAAGTAGCTCTGCACCTCATTGCCGGTTGCGATCTTGTCAGGATCTAGACCGCAGCGCTCGGCTATGTCGCGCGCTATCCTATTATCGGATCTCGCCTCCCAAAGCGGCTCGCATACTGGAAATTTCGATGGAATAAGATCGCTTCCCACATAACGGTTGACTGTGCCATTGGGCCAAACGTTCTCGCTTTGATCCAGGCTTCCTTCCCAGGGAGATACAACCGGAAGAACGATATCACTGAAACGCGCCACTTGGCTTGCATAGGGCTGCTGGGTCAATACAAACTCACAGTTGCGGAATACTTTTATAGCGTTGAAAAGATCGATGCTCATGGATAGGAAATTACGGTTTCCATTCCAGATGAATTTGACATCTATATCGTGATCGACGCCGCTGTTGTAAATGGGCGGTTGGTCGCCCGACTGCGTATGGCCGCCCCAGGATGTGTATTTGCCGTTCAGCATATCCTGCCAATGAAGCGGCGCTGCTATAACATTGCGGGCGCTTGAGACCTTCCCGCCTGCGTTGAAAAGTTGCCCCTTTTCTTTCTCATAGCGAATGGGATTCGTGGTAGAAGCGAGGGCTCGGCCCTGCTCTCCGGTATAGCCATGGGTGATATGGTCGTTGCCACTTATGTTGTTGAAGATCGCATTGCCCGGCTTTCCCATATGTCCTCCCATAAGCCCGATAGTGAAAAACATCTGGGGATAGTTCTCCACACCGGTGGCACGGGCGGCAGCATTGCCTGAAGCCATGATGACATCGTTATTCTTGCCCATGATGGCGGCCATGTCTTTAATGTCTTCCACTGGCGTTCCGCAGATAAGCGATGCCCATTCGGCGGTTTTCGGGATGCCGTCGTATTCTCCAAGCAGATAGCCCATGTAGCATTCATCAAGCTTTGCATCAGCCGGCATATTGTCCATGGTGAATCCTACGGTGTATTTCTTCAGGAAATCCCAATCGATGATCTCATCTCCGGCTTCGTCCTGCTTAACCATCTCGTAGGCGACACCCGTCCAGAAGGCCGTGTCTGTGCCGGGGCGCACTGGCATCCAGCGGGCCTCAGTCTGAATGGCTGACTGATTGTAGCAAGGGCCCACATACACGAACTGCACACCCGCCTCTTTCGCGCCCAGGTAGTTGACTCCGGTGGACATCTGCGTCCATACGTAGTCGAATCCGTCCATGATGAAGTAATCCGCATAAGTCCAATCCTGAGGATCAGGACATTGCTGTACACCATAGTTAGTCAGCCCCCAATGCATGACGTCGCCATCCCAGACTCCGCATGAAATGGTGTCATTGATCTCGACATATCCGCCCATGAGATTGAGAACATTTTGGATACCTGTACCCATACTTATGAAGCTGATGGTGCTTGTGGGCCCATAGGTGTTGTAGATCCTTGTGATCTCAGACGCACACATATCGAGCGCCTCGTCCCATGAGATGCGCTCCCATTCGTCTTTGCCGCGTAACTCGCCATTTACATTGTCGCCGCCGCCTGGCTGCCAATTTTTACGCTTCATCGGATACTTGATGCGCGCAGGGCCGTTGAACCACCAGCGCGCATTCTTTGCCGCATGGCATGAACGCAGGTTATAGTTGTAAGAGAAAGAGTCTTCATTGAAAAAATCAGCTGGTTTTGCCCGAACAGCTATGTTGTCCACCACATACTCGCATGGCGCACACTGAAAGGAGCAACCCTTAACGCAGCCGACACCCTGCCAGTGTCCTTCATCGTTGATTATTGCCATATCCGAGGCAACTTGCCTGGCACCAGGAATACTGCCGGCATTTGCGCTCGCCTCTGACGAGGTGCAGCCCGCCAATCCGGAAACGGCAATAACCCCGGCTGCAGCCGCACTTCCCTTCAGAAAATCGCGACGCTTTATGGTCTTGTCCAGTAATGCCATTTCAACCTCCTACTTTCCAGCTTTTCTCTATAGGCTCCTAGATAATGCACCCCAGATAGAATGCCCACCTTGCCACACAGACGCCGATAAACACACATGCAAGCGCTGCGGCATACAGGCTTTTCGGAACATCTTTTCTCTTATTGATCGCCGCTAAGGCAATTCCTGCGAGCATGAAGATTATCGATACCCAAAAAAGAAGCGAATCAAGGCCAACCGCATTGAAGTGGGTGCCTTCAAAAACAAGCACGATGGCAAATACCGCTGCCACGGCGATAAACGTGGCGCGGAAAGGAACCTTTGACAAAGCATCTTTGTCAAATGCTAGGTACAGGGCGGTGCCGAAGGCGATATCACCCACCACGAATTGGGCAACCGTAGCCCATGTAGTCCAGGCCGGAACCCCGAAATTACCCACATAAGACATGCCCATGATGAAAGTCAGAATCAAACCGACGGCACCGCAGATGATCTGCAACACTCTAGGAGAGCCGTCCTTACGCTTGAGATCGCAGATCAGATCCGCTAACAACAGCAGCCCGAAAACGATGGAGCAATAAGCCTCTTGCGCTATACCCGCCTGCGGATTGGCCAAGGCATTCAAGAACATGGCAGGCCTTGCCAAATGAAACAAAACGCCGATCAGGCCAATTCCAAGAAGCGCAATGCAGATCAGCGGAAAAAGCCAAGTCTGTTTACGCTCCTTTGTTAGCGGAAGCACAGCCCTGACGGCACAGGCACCTGCCGCGATGCCGCCTAGCGTGGTGAATAGAAACAATGGAAATTCCGTCATACTCCCCTCCATCTCCTCAATGAATGACTTGACGTCGATGAATAAGATATTCAGAAGGGCTTGTTGGACGGGCAACAAATGGCTGTAGCCAAGGCAACATTATCTATTTCGAGCCTCATCTTAGACTATATTGATTAGACCTGAGAATTAGGGCAGAAAGGCGGATTGTCCCCGTAGAGTTTGAACTTGCCAGCTGACGTCAAGAGCACGTCGTCCCCGAAGAATATGAATACCTTGTAGCCTGTGAAGCGCTTCAGGTTCCCCCAAGACACATCAATGGCTTTCCCAGCATTAGCGTTGAGCATAGTATCGATATCAATGTATCTAGTGTCGTTTTCTGTTGCATCATGCATGAATTGCATTTTTTGCGGAATTGATAACGTGATGTCGGCGCACCAGCAGATGAAAGTCTTGGCGTTGAGTCAGTCGGTAGGTTCGTTTTGCTGAGTGAACGCGTTCGCACCGGTCATCTTGCTCGAAACATAAGGATTGCGCCTGATCAAGGCAACCATTCAGCATGCCCATCCCGAGCACGTTCTGCAGACGGGTGGTCATGGATGCTTTGATTGTGTCACAATTTCCAGAGTTCGTTGCGATCAAAAAGTGAACTTGATGGAGACAAATCGGATTTGCCAGCCAGTTGCAGCGCCCATCAATAGCTGGATTACCGCGATAGCGCCTCGATGCCCCAGGGGGTTTCTTTTCCGGCAAAGTATCTGAGCAGGTAAGGATCGCCCATGCTCTTCCTGCATATAGAGTAGTACTTCCAGTGCATAATAGGGTCAGCGAAGGGGATCATCTTCACATGAGGGGCGATAACCGCATTTCTCTCGGATGAGTATGCATAGCAGACCGTGTGACCTGATTCGACGTTGCGCAACATACTCGATTGCATAGCGCCAACGAACGCGACCTTCAGGTTGAAGCCGGCCCTTTCCGCTTCATAGGCCAGCAGGCGATGGATCCCAAAACCATCACCCTGAGTGCCGAAGTTCCGTCCGCGTAGATCCGATATGAGAACGGAATCCTTGCAAGCTAGAGGGTCGTCGTCTCGAACCGCGAGATACAGGCCACCTTCGCATGCCACCTCATAGTCGAACAGGGAATCGTTGATCGAAACGTCAATGATGTTGGCGTAGTCGATACGGCCGTCAAGCAACATTCCGCAGACGTCCTGCACCGTGCCCTCTATCGTGTACAGCCTGGAATTGACATCGACGGTTTCTGGCAAAGATTCCGTGAACAACAGTCTGTCTTCAAAAGAGAACACTTCGTCCGCGCCATAGGAAATACCGAATCTGATCGTATCGCTGTCTTTGTCGTGCGCATTCTTGATGTGATCTTCGAGCTCTTCGAAGGTCTTCAGCGCCTCCCGTGATGCTTGATACAGCTCATAAGCGGCCATCGTAGGATGCAGAGCATTGGCTTTGAATACGAACAGCTCGCATCCCAGTTCGCTTTCGAGGCTTTGAATCGCTTTCCTGAGCGCTTGTCGAGAAATAAAGAGCTGTTCAGCAGCATGAGCATAGTTGCTGGTTTCATACACTTTCGAAAAGTATTTGATCTGCTGAATATTCAATAAAATGACTCCGTTTTAGGACTTCATACTTCATACATTATCGTACTGCTTAACGGTGCGAGCGCATACCTTAGTTGCAACAATGCCGATCTCGGTGAAGTTGGCATAGATTTCGGCAGTTGCTGTAGACGCTGCCGATTCTCGAACCTTGGTCAAGAACGCATAAAACCATTTAGATGCATGAGATTTGTAAAAATGCAGCAGCTGCTCTACCCTTTCCTTTCGAATGTCGAAAGCATCTTGGTCGATGCTGGCAATCTCTCTTAACAGCAGTGATATGAAGAAGCATTCGTTGCTGAAACTATCTATCGGTTCTTTTCTCCTATTGGCAGGGCTTATGCCTGCACTTGCAAACTGCTTTTCAACATCAATCGTCGTAGGAGAGCGAAATAAAGACGGCATTCCTGTGCGGCCATCGTTCACAAATCGAAATGGCGCCTCATAAGGCCAGATTCTCACACCGGATCCAGAGTGCAAGAAGAGAGTGGAGTAACCTTTACGTAATTCCTCGAACAAATCGGATTGGCTCAGCATCTTCATGTGATTAAGACACTGAATCGAATCGTTAAGTTTTTCATCGCCTTCGCATGGAACGAATTGCTCGATATTGGTTAGATGATCCGCAAAGGTTCCTTCTATGATGGAATTGACGGTATCTTCATCCGGAAACAAAAAGAGCATACCGGTGATTTCAAATAGATCAGCCAGCACATCTAGAGGTTTTTGATTATATGAGGACATCATACACCTCGCCTTTTTTGATGCATATATCAGATATTAATAAAGCTTTCATTATTGAGACAAGCAGGTTTTTTGTCCCCAGAACGAACTTTTAGTTACCCTCTCTGAGTTTCTTTGTTCTTTAGTCGCTTTGTGACACTCCCCGAAACTCCTAACCGAAGAAACCCGCAGGGCGCGGGCACACAGGCGATGCCACGTCGCGTAGGCGGCGCGGCGGTTAGGAGCATTCATGGACAGAAATCTGATCATGCATGTTGAGATGGAGTATTGTTTGATTGGAAGGTTTTAGAGTATTTCATTCTCTCTATTTGAAAGACAAATACGAACAATACTTAGATGAGGAATGAGGTTTATATAGTGGTGATTACGAACCTTTACAGGAATCAGCACAAGCGTTTTATCGACATGATTCATATCGCACTGGTTAAAGTGAAATGCAATAACACTAGTCTAGCCTATGGGTAAACGCTTTTATGCAACTTGCTATCACCGATTGACTGTCGGTGATAGCAAGAGTCTTCGGGCGCAATGCCCGGCATCCGCGCCTTCCCTTGCGGGTGAGGCACTTTCATTGTACACATGCGCAAATTCAGGTATTTTGAAATCTATTAGCAGATTGCCATACTGTCCTAGAGGTATGGACATAGAAAAGGGAGCAACTTATCGCTGCTCCCTGACCTTGTGACGCATAGCCTAGTCGCATGCAAAAACACGACGTCTGGATCGAGGATACTTGCACTTTGGTAGATCGAGGGTAAGAACAGAGCCTATCCTCTTTAAGAACTGATGAAACTTCAGATGTCGAAGATGCCTTCTTGCGATCCTTTCGATTCTGCTAGGATTTAGAGCCGCCTCAACAGCATCTTTCATCAAGTCATGTCGGTCGCTCCAGGTGATGTCCTTGGGGATATCCGAACACATCTCAACATAAGACGAAATGCGGCGCTTAAGCTCACCGAGCCACGCGTCCTCCGTGCTGTGCCGGCAGATGCCGTACTTCCGGTATAGCTTGATCCAATGGGCATCGTAGAAGTCGTATCCGCAACCATCGATGCCAAAGTACCAACCGCCATCATCGTCCTCATAGACGCTGATTCCGCATTCGTTGAACTCTTGGATCTCTTCATATGACGGCCCTCCGCCGATCACCCACATGGCGTTCCACATGGGTCTTCCATCCAGGTTCACTAGCTCATCGAAAGCAACTTCTAATACCTTGGAGTGTCAACACTATTTTGGACAATTTTTAAAGAGATAAACCTGCCTCCCTGAACTCCACGGGAGACAGGTAGCTCAGTTCGACCGCAGGGCGCATCTTCATCTTGCCCTCGTCGAGCAGGCTCAGCAGTTCCGGTACAAGGTCGGCAATGCGGGCGTAGCGCCTTATCTGCTCGCGGCTCTCTCCAAGCTGCTCCGCGATCACATCCACTGACTTGACGCCACGGTATTGGTGCTCCTCTGGTGCACCATTAGCCTTCGGGCGCCCGGCTTTTCGCTTCAGGGCGTCCAGTTTCATCTTGACGGCCAACGCCTTCTCGCTAGGAAGGATGGTCGGGCGCTGAAGGTTCGCGTCCACCATCGCGATGATAGCCTCGTCTTCGGAGAGGGTTTTGACGTAGGCGGGCACTGCCTCCATCCCCAGGATCTCGGCCGCATGCTTGCGCCTGTGGCCGCTTATCAGCGTGTACCTTCCTTCCTCGCCCGTGTTGAGTAGCAGAGGTTCGATGATGCCTGACTCCTCGATGCTCGCTACGAGCTCGGCCATCGCTTGGTCGTTCTGCATGCGATATGGATGTTGGGGGAAGGGGTCTATAAGAGGCAGCTCGATCTGCCGTATGGCGCCATTGCGCTCGGCATCGCGGTCTTCCTGGCCGCTGAAGATGTCTCTCGCGGCCGGAAGATCTATGTTCAACTCTCGTTTAGGCATGGTTCAGCACCTCCTCGCAGAGGGCTTTGTAGGCCTTAGCGACCTTCCCGTCAGGATCGTAAGCAAAGATGCTCTCTCCGTACGCCGGAGCCTCGCTTGCAGCAACAGCACGAGGTATCGCAGTCTCGAACACCCTCATGCTGGACCCGTAGTCGTTGCGGATCTTCTTCTCAACCTGACGCGCGATGCGCGTTCGCCTGTCGAATAGAGTGAGCAGCGCCCCTTCAATTGCAAGTTCCGGATTGATCTGCCTCTTCACGCGCTCGATTGTTTTGATGAGCGCGGTCATGGCCACGGCGGGGAGATACTCAGCTGACACAGTGATGAGAACGCTGTCGGCTGCAGCCAGCGCATTGACAGGCAGCATGCCGAGCGAAGGCATGCAGTCGATGAGTATATAGTCGTAATCGCTCTTCAGGTCCGCAAGCCATGTAGAGAGGATCCGCTCTCTGTTCATAGCGAGAAACAAGGAGGTCTCTGTGTCTGCGAGGCGAATGTTCGCAGGCATCAAGTCTACGTTTTCATCGCTTCGCACAATTCCATCGTTCGGATCCAAGGGGGTATCATTCACGATGTTTTCAATGTGGCTCGCGATGGTGGTCTCGATCGAATCCGGATCCCCTAATCCAAGCGATTTCGTCAGATCACCTTGCGGGTCTGCATCAACGAGCAAGACCCTTTTCCCATGCATCGATAACGCCACGCCAAGACTGAGCGTGGCTGCTGTCTTTCCGCTGCCGCCTTTCTGGTTGGCGACGGCGATCACTTTTGCTTTCATGTTCCATCTCCTTCATGATCGCTGAACGAACCGATTGCCTTTTGGCTTGTCTCGGTTCAGCTTTAGAAGGAGCACCGAATATCGAAATCCCTTCTATACGAAGGAACGCTCAATTAGGGGATTGTTTACGGATGACTTGGGAGAGCATCACGTTCGCAACGTGGGGGTCGTGGGTTCGAATCCCATCATCTCCACCACGTAGTCAGACAACCTCTCTACGGAGGGGTTGTTTCTTTGCCAGGGGCCTTGCTGGGATTCGATGAGCTAGGGGTTATGATTCAAGAATCCGCTTCTTTGCACCCGCTGGCACTGCTTGATTCTAAGGTGTCTCCATGCTGATTTGAATCGCACATTTTAAAGGCAGATTGGAGACGGTTCAGTAGCATACAGGCACCTGTTATTCTCAAAATGCGCCTGTTGCTGTAGCTTATCCTTTTGACGGAAGGTTTTGGGAAAAGTTGGAAAGATGTCGTTGAAGATATGTCAGCTTATGGCGAAAGAGTAGCATTCGCAGCACAAGGATGCGACGCTTTTCTGCATAAATACCCCCAGCTGAAAGAGCATATCGAACGAACAATCGCCACCCAACTGGATAACGGATTATTCAAATCGAAGTTTGCTACAAACCGTAGATGGAATGGGCTTCCGATAATGGAATGCCGCGTGAATGCCAGCAGGACCGGTTCGTTTCGCGTTGCATTCATCGCCAAAGGCGACTCCGCCCTGGTAATCTACATATCCCGGACGTTGCAAAAGCACTGCTTCACAGCAGAGATAGAGAGATTCCTAGAAAGAACACGGCAATGAAACTGATACCCATCAAGCAAGCGCAGGCAAAGCTTCTCAATGCCATTGCCGACAAGAACCTTCAGATGATCGTGTTAAGCACCTTTAAGAAGGATCGCTCCATTACCCTGCAACGCGAACAGAATGAGGGGCAAAACGGATGGCTGTTGATCGAAGATGGCTTTGAACGGATCCGAACCGAATTAGAGCCAGGCGCAAACGGAAAGCGCTTAGTTAAAGAAGCATTCAAGAGAGAGTTCCCCCGAAGCACAAGGGCTTACATAACCGAAGTCCGCCAGTGAAGGCTATCGAACCAACAGCAAAGTCAAACCAGAGCGGCGTTCACGGCCTCGATGCTCTGCTTGGCATCGCCCAGCAGCATGGCCGTGTTGTCATTGAAGAAAAGCGGGTTCTGCACGCCCGCATAACCGGCGTTGCCCATTGAGCGCTTGAGCACCACCACCTGCCCGGCATCCCAAACGCGCAGAACGGGCATGCCGGCAATGGGGCTTTCCGGATCGGTCTCCGCCGACGGGTTCACCGTGTCATTCGCTCCTATGACCAGCACGGTATCCACCCGCGCAAGGTCGTCGTTGATCTCGTCCATCTCGAAGACCGCATCAAAGGGCACCTTGGCCTCGGCCAGCAAAACGTTCATGTGACCCGGCATGCGCCCCGCCACCGGGTGGATGCCGAACCTCACGTCCACGCCCTGCTGGCGCAAACGCTTCGTAAGCTGCGCCACAGGGAATTGCGCCTGAGCCACAGCCATGCCATAACCGGGCACGATGACCACCGAACGGGATTCCTTGAGAAGCCGGGCCACCTCTTCGGCATTGGTCTCGCGATAGGTGGCTAAACCCGCTTCGGCATTCGGGCCGCCCGCTCCCGCGCCTGCTTGGGCGACCGCACCAGACGCACCGGCCGCACCGGTCGTACCGCCTTCCCCAAACCCGCCGAGAATCACCGAGGTGAACGAGCGGTTCATCCCCTTGCACATAATGTAGGACAGGTAAGCACCCGATGAACCCACCAGCGCACCGGTCACGATGAGCAAGTCGTTTCCCAAAGTGAAACCCGCCATAGCCGCCGCCCAACCGGAAAAGGAATTCAGGAGCGACACCACCACCGGCATGTCGCCGCCGCCGATAGCCAACACCAAGTGAGCCCCCAGCAAAAACGACAGCGCCGCAATGGCCGCAAGGTAGGGCAGCCCCGCCGCCACGCCCGTGGACATGCCGAAAAGCACCACCAACGCCACATAGCCCAGCGCCATGATCAGGTTGAGGAGATTACGCCCCGGAAGCATGAGCGGCTTGCCGGAAATGCGGCCGGAGAGCTTCAGGTTGGCAACGATTGAACCGGTGAACGTGATGCCGCCGATGAATACCGCCAAGCCCACCTCGCCCAGATGATAGATGTTCATGCGGCCGTCGAAACTACCGCCGGGATGCAGTAAAAACGAGTTGAAGCCCACAAGCACCGCCGCCGCGCCCACGAAGCAATGGAGCAACGCCACCAGCTGCGGCATGGCGATCATCTGCACCCGGCGCGCCTTCACCACGCCCAAAAGCGCACCCACCGCAAGCGCAGCCACGAGTAGCCCCGCAGACACCCAAAGCGCATCCGCCTGAAGAAGCGCCACGGCAATCGTGGCCGCAATGGCAACGACCATCCCGCAAATACCCAGGTAATTGCCACGTTTTCCCGTCTCCTGCTTGGAAAGGCCCGCCAATGCCAAGATGAAAAGGAGCGCCGCAAGCATATAAGCCAGGGTTTGGAAGTTCGCGGCCGTCATCGGGAGCTCCTCTCGAACATCTTCAGCATGCGGTGCGTGACCAGGAAACCGCCGAAGATATTGATGGAGGCGATGGCTATGGCGATGGCGGCCATGATGAGCACCGCCGGGTCGCTGCTTGAGCAGATTTGCAGGATCGCGCCCACCACGATGATGCCGGAGATGGCGTTAGTGACCGCCATAAGCGGCGTGTGAAGCGCATGGGTCACGTTGGTTATGACGTAGAAGCCCACCACGCACGCGAGTACGAAGATGAAGAAGCTCCCCATCATCTCGGGCGGTGCTGCGGCCACAAGGCATAGGACCACCAAGGCCAGAAGCGTCTTCCAAAGCAGGCTGCGCAGGATGTGGGAGTCCGCGTCGCTTCCATCGAGGGGCGACGCACTCGGGGCAGCCGGAGCGGCCGGAGCGACCGAAGCAGCCGGAGCAACCGGGGCCGCGCGATGCTCGCCAGTAGGAGCTGCGGTGGTGCCAGTGCCAGCGGCAGCGGTTGACGCAGAGGCAGTCTTCCCTGCAGCGGATGCGCCTCCAGCCGCTTCGCCAGCAGACACGCTTACCGGCGGAGGCGGCCACATATCCTTGCCGGCCAACGTTACCGTGATGCCTCGCTGCACCTCATCGCCCATGTTCAGCGCGATTCGGCCGTCCTTTTCTGGCGTAAGCAGCTTCAACAGGTTAACCATGTTCTGGCTGTAAAGCTGAGATGCGTGGGCGGGCATGCGACTTGGCAGATCGTCGTAGCCGATGATGGTCACACCACCCGGAGTACGCACCACCTCGCCCGGCCGAGACAGCTCACAGTTGCCGCCCAGGGCCGACGCGCCCATGTCCACTATGACCGATCCCGGCCTCATAGCCTCCACCGCCTGGGCGGTGATCAGCAACGGAGCGGGACGACCGGGCACCTGAGCAGTGGTGATTACCACATCGCTCAAGGCGCATTGCTCCGCATAAACGGCCTGGGTTGCCTGCTCCTGGTCGGCATCCAGCGCCTGAGCATAACCATCGACGCTTTCCTGACGCACAGGGATCTCTATGAAGGTGGCACCGAGGGATTCAACCTGATCAGCCACATCGGCGCGCACATCGGTGGCGAAAACCTCCGCGCCAAGCGCCCCAGCCGTGCCGATGGCCGCAAGGCCCGCCACGCCCACGCCTATGACATAAACGCGTGCCGGGCGCGTTTTTCCCGCCGCCGTGACTTGCCCGCCAAAAGTGCGACCGAACGCATTGGCGGCCTCGATGACCGCGCGATAGCCGGCCACATTCATCATGGAGGAGCGCACATCCAGGGACTGTGCCCGCGAGATACGCGGTACCGCATCCACGGCCAGGGCCGTGATGTTGCGAGCCTGGCATTGAGCTCGCAGCGCCTCGTTTGCCCAGGGGTCAAGGCGACCCACCAAGGTGGCGCCTTCCCTCATCCGCTCCACCTGAGCGCTTTCAGGCGCATCCA
Organism: uncultured Eggerthellaceae bacterium; assembly: GCA_964553375.1. Lineage (GTDB taxonomy): Bacteria > Actinomycetota > Coriobacteriia > Coriobacteriales > Eggerthellaceae > UBA9715. The sequence goes on from CAZKKN010000008.1 coordinate 47,482, forward strand.
AAACCAAAACGATATCCGAGCCCCAAGCTTCTTCGGGCTCCACAAGCACAGCTCCCGCTGCGGCATATTGCTCATCCGGATAGTCCGCCCGAACACCCGCACCGGCCTCCAGAGCCACCTCGTAGCCCAGCTTCGCCAGCTTGCTCACGCTATCCGGCGTTGCGGCTACCAGGCCGCGGCCCGGTCGCGGGTCTTTCGGTATGCCAATTCTCACGGTATCCCCCCAGTGTTGAACCAGGCGACGCTCTGAGAGTTCCAGAAGCGTCTACCCGGATTCTACCGCTGGGCTAGGGATGCGAAAGCGGCACCGGCACTTTGTTTCCCATTCGCTTCTTCGCGCTTGCATCAGGCTAGGCGCGAAGCGCGCACAGAGGTCAGATGGCCTTCTGCATCCTCGAACACGCATAACCGTCCATCGCGGCTCTGGTAAAGAAGCGAGATGCGCGCTGGAGATGGCAGTGACCCCTGATTCATAGCAGGAGCAGGGGATTGAGGACGATTCTGCAGGCCAAGATTCTCGTGGTATACCTCACCGCGAGAATCGACGGCCGAAGCCAAGCCCGAAACCTTCGGCTCTTGCCGCTCCACAGCAGAAGATGCTGCAGCATGGGGGTTGGGGACGTCGGAGCTTGCAACCCCCGCAGCGAAGCAAGGAGTGCAAACGGAGGCGTCTCCAACCCCTTCAATGCCCTCGTCACGCGTCATATCCCACGCTCCAGAAGACAAGCCCGCAGGCCGGGGCGCACTCCCCTGCCGCCGTGCGATCCTGCGCGGCCAGCACCTCGGCCACCCATTCCGGCGGCCGTTTCCCCTTCCCCACCATGGCAAGCGTCCCCACCAAGGTGCGCACCATGGAATGAAGAAAGGAACTGCCCACCACCCGCATGACCAGCAGATGCTCGCCAGCATGCTCCTCGTCCCAAAACGAGACTTCCATCAAGTCGCGGCAGGTGGGCTTATCCACGGCCGACACCGCCTTGCAGAAGCTCTTGAAATCATGCTCGCCGATGAGGCAGCGGGATGCGCGCTCCATTGCCGCAACATCAAGCGGCCCGCAATGCCAAGCGAAGTCCCGGCAGAACACCGGCGGCTCCTCGTCCGTACACAGAAAGTAGCGATACTCGCGCCACTGGGCATCGAAGCGCGCGGAGAAATCCTCCGGTGCCTGCCAAACCTCGCGTACAGCGATATGGTCATGGGTGAGCGCGTTCAGGGAGCGTAAGAACCTGCGGAAATCAATTTCGCCTCGCTCATCAGGGGAAACGTCAAAGCTCACCACTTGGCCGCAAGCATGAACCCCGGCATCGGTGCGGCCTGCGCAGACCGTCTCCACCGGCCGGCGCAATATCAGCTCCAGGGCATGCTCCAACTCCCCTTGCACGGTGAGCTGCCCAGGCTGACGCGCGAAACCGGCGAAATCCTCACCGCGATAAGCTACCTTTATCGCCAAAACCGGCACTCAAAATCCCTTCTATCACGATACGAGTTCATTGTAAGCCATCACAGGTCCTCACCATGTCGCTCAAATTCACGGCGTCCTTCCAAGCATGGGGAAGGGGTACGACCGCGCCTCCTGAATACAAATATCTCATTCAAACGCATGAAGAAAATCGCATGAAGAAAGTCGCACAGGTCCTTACCATGTCAGCGAGAGCGCGCCAGGTGCTGCATAATTCGCGTGAAAGCCGACCGACGCGTACTTTTGTACGCGAGGGAGGGTTGGAGCGCGAAGGTGCAGTGCATGGCGCGATCGCAACGGCAGCTCAATCCGGCGATTGTCAAATCGCCGGATCTTCTACCTCCAGATTGGTGCGCCGAACAGATCTTGGATCTCCGACAACATCACCCGGTTGCGCGAATCCACGGTCATGGGCA